>CAYLSF010001225.1:0-2618 GCA_964385675.1 uncultured Saprospiraceae bacterium | reverse complement strand
ATTGGTTCGGACAATAACAACAAACTAAAAATCCCAATAATCATAATATAATTATTGGGATTTGAAAATTGGAATTTACAGCTTTCCTAGTTACATTTTGTTGGTTTTAAGAAACTTCCCTTGATAGACTCGATAAGTACTCCCTCCAATTTTTATGTATTCTCCATCATTAAGCTGATATAAATTATCAATATCCTCTTCTAAAGTGTGTATAGAACCTTTTGTGTGATATGCTATTTCTAAATATTCTTCATTTGCTGCGTACCATACACCAGCTAGAATAATTCTAATGGGTATATTAAGTTGATATAATAATTCAATATCTCTAACGGGGCTAGAGTTATCTGCTATTAGGATAATTTCTTGTAAATTATCTCGATATTTTACCCCTTCTAGTAAGGCTTCTAAATCGTTTTCAGGTGCTCCTCCGCTACATCCTGTTTTCATGGTTTCTAGCATTGTCCATGTTAAATCGTCAATTTTTTTGGATTGAACATGATGGAAACCTCCCGTTGCACCAATAATTTTTTCAGCAGCCGATTTACCATTACCATCATTAAAGAAAATATATTCATTTCCAAAAGTGGCTTTATGCATTTCTAAGGCATGCCACACTAAAACTTGATCCAGATAAGAATACATACTACAGGTTAAATCGGTAATGATTATCTTATTTTTCCATTTATCCTTATTGCGATATAAGGCTGCATTCACTTCATCTCCAATTTCCTCGAAGTATTTAGGATTTTTACTCAATTCGATAGAATCTTCTTTTGCCCGATAGTATATAGCATTTCTTAAATCTTCTTGACTTCCTTTTCCTTTACCACAATTTCTATTAATTATTCCAGCAAAGCCACTCCATTTAGAGCGTTTTTGGTTTAGAGAATCTCTAAAGGCTTGAATTTGCATTAAAGAATCTCGAATAATAGCCATTCTTGCTCGTTCTCGTTCTCTGGCTTTAATGGCTGCTGAACCGATGTATTTATAGGTCACTTTATCCTTTTGCGTATAATCTCCTTTTTTATAAAAAATATCTTCTAGCACTCGGCTATATTCAAATTGAATTCCATAGTGTTTATTTTTAGGAAGCATCATAGCTGTTTGACCATTTTTATCTGTGGTAGCGGTATAAACCTTTTCTTTGCCTACCATAAAAACTTTCTCATTTTCTAATGGCTCGTTATCTAGATTTAAAACGGTTACTTGTAATAGGACTCTATCTTTTGTCGCCTGTTGAGTTAAAGGCACTTCTTGAAAAATCGTATCATTTCGTTCCCACTCTTTGATATTCATATAATTAGAGTGGTATGTAAATCCTTTTCGATGCGTCAAAAACGGCATTTTAGGAACTTTGATGGTTCTATAATTTTTATCATGCGTAAAATTTACTTGGTAAGTATAGCCGATAGGTAATAGAAAGGCAGCCGCTCCTTTATTATTAGTTGTTGCGTGATAGACTTTTTTGATTTGTTTTTGAACTAACCAAATTCGTTCATTTGGAATTCTATTCCCTCGTTTATCTTTAATTAAAAGAGTAAGTAAGGCTTCCGTTTTAGTGGGTTTAAGTCTTTTGCTGAAATCACTTGTAATGGTATCTAATCCTGCTATTATTACCTTTGATTTGGTATCCGTATAGACAATCTTTTTAGTTAAAAAATTCATGCCTTTTGAAGGCACTTTGATGGTCGTATGGTTTTTAAAATCCAGAAAACTGATTTGATAAGTTTGTCCTCGTCTTAAAATAAAAGTAACTCGTCCAGATGTTTTGGTAAACAACTTATGTCGTTCATCATCTACCGAATTGTAAGCTGTGATTTCTTGATTGGCAAGTGGTTTTCCTTGTTCGTTTTTAATAGATAAGATAACAGCCATTTCGTCAGAAGAATGGCGTTGTGCTGTTAGATTAAACGTAACTAACAGCATCAAGATAAGTCCTAGACTTTTCATGATGTAATTGGTTTTTGTGATGTAGTGACTAGTTTTTAGTGCTTAGCCTTTGATGTATTGTTTTTTCAAGAGTTGTAACGAGATGTTTTAGGGTATTATTTTACTATTATAGCTTTACATAAAATAGAGGCTAGTCAAATTAATCTTTGTAATTATTTGACTAATAACCAAGTAACGGATAACTAATAACTAAATTCAGATCAAATCGGGATGTAACTTAGTAAAGAATGCCTGCAAAGTACCAATCGGATCTTCAAAATGCGGATAATGTCCAACACCCTCTAATACGACTACTTCTGATTGAGGTACTAATTTTCGATATGTTTCTATTACATGACGTCCAGAAACGGGGTCTTCTGGACCGTTAATGAGTAACATTGGAATCATAGCTTTTTGTAAGGCTCCAACCCAACGTTTTTCGTGTGTTCGTCTATCTGTGATATAATGAATTAACTTATGTAAGACTTTTATGCCCTCCTTATAATTCATGATTTCCCAAAATTCTTGAATTTCTTTTTCAGTAGGCTGGAAGTCATCGCCAAATACTCTGTTGAAATTTTTACGTAATGTTTTTATAGAACTTAAAGAAGCTATAAAAGGCCCTGTCAAAGAATTCAATAATAGCTTTTGAATAGGTCTTGCTCGGTGTAAATGCGGAAAGAGTCCAC
>CAYLSF010001224.1:0-2624 GCA_964385675.1 uncultured Saprospiraceae bacterium | reverse complement strand
CCAGCAGGTACTGTAATTTTCATTATCTTATGATAAGGTGTTAATCTAGGTTTTTTAACTTTCACCGTTACATTATTTCCTGTTACTTCCCAATGCGGTACACTTCCATTATTAAATCCATTAAAATTGGCATTTTCAAATAAGTTATCAGATGAATTACGGAAATCAATTGCTTTTCCACTCTTCATATTGATAAAATTATTCCCCTTATCCAAAGTTAAACCTCCAGCATAAGTCCCCGTTAGAATAGAATTACGAGTACCTTTATTAAATTTAATGAGTTGCTCACCACTAGGTTGACTTGTTCCTTCTACTCTAATATTTATACCTTGAATCTCTCCGCTTTTCACCCAAATATGTCCCTTTACAGAACTCGGCGGTTCGATTACTGTACCGTAGAAATTATTATTATTTCCGCCTTGAACCAATAAACCATTTTCAAATCCTCCACCAGAAATAGCACCATGATGAAAAGTATTAGAATTGATAAAAGAACCTGATTCTTCCTTGATATGAATACCTATTTTAGCATTTCTAATTCTTACATTATAAAAAGAACAATACGCAATACCTGCAGCATTGATAGCTCTAAATTTCAATCCCGTTCCTCCTGTAAAATTAGAAATCAAGAGATTGTGAAAACGTAAACTCTCTACTAATCGAGCATCCGCTTTCACCAAAATTCCACCATTAGCATTTCCAACATTAGCATCTTGAATTACCATATCTCTTAAGCCTGCTGTATGCCCTTGCACTCTAAATGCAAATCCATTTCCTTCGTATCGGATAGCTGAACCATTTGAAGGCGTTTGTAGGGGTTCTTTACCAACGCCCTCGCCTATTAGTGTTACACCGTCAGGAATAACCAATGTTCTAGTAATTTTATATTTCCCTGCTGGAATAAATACTTTCGCCCCTGTAATAGCGGCACTGTCAATGGCATCTTCAAAGGCATCCGTGTCATCTGTTTCACCATCTCCCTTTGCCCCAAAATTGGTAACATAAAGTCCAAAATTAGTTCCAATGATAGTACCTGCCGTTTCAGCATATAAGGCACGAGGTACCGATAAGATGGCGGATGTTCCACTTACCGTATAATTTGTACCGCCCTGTATATCCATTTCTACTTGAATATAACTATCAAAACTCCAATTTAATGTAGAAAAATCCCCAATAGTTGGTACGCCATCCCCAACTTCCAAGTTGATAACACCATACTCATTACTTGTAACTTGATGTGTCTCTTGATAGATAGGAGCATTTGCGATGTCATTTTGAATGATACTGATTTGCAGACCAATCAACTGATTGGTAATAACATCTCCCGAATTATCTCTTGCTACAGCTTGATAACTAAATGTACTTTGTGCAGCGATGCTATACACTAATAAGGTGCAGATTAATACTGTAAATACTCGTTTCATACTTTCTGATGATGTTTTACTTTTCAAAAAAATTTAGTTTACGTGATGATTAGACTTAAACTAATCCTAATTAATAAGTTGAGGCATTTTGCTAGAATGATAGGCGGATAGTTATATCGCTAGATTAAACTTTGTAATATTTTGTATAATGTAATATAGTTTGTAGTAAGCAATTGACAGTTGGCAAACAGGTTATAATATAAGCACTGATAACCAATTTTTTATAAAAAAATCATTACTCATCTAAAACAAAAACCACTAGTTATATTAAATATATTATAAAACCTACTTTGATATTTTTACAAATTGCATACTCTTGTAAGTTTGACCGTTTACAATGGGTTGAATGAAGTAATTTCCTGCGTTTAATGCTTCTACCGCATCAATTCTTATTACGTCATTGTTATAATCATACGTTAAATTCGGTACAACTTGCTTTCCTGTAATATCGAAAATATTAAAAGATAAAGATTGAATATTTGCTTGAAAAGCGGCTTTAATTTCTACATTGATGTAACTTGTTACTGGATTTGGATAAGCATTGATTTGCTCAATAATGTCTATTCCTTCCACTTCTCTAACATCTGACCATTGCTTTGAGGTATTGAACATATACTGTACACGATAATGTGATTTACCGAAATGTTCATTTTCATCTTCTAATTGGTACGTTACATTTTCTCCATTTTCCTCGGAGGCTACATAAGCAATAGTAGAGAAAGTTTCTTCATTATCTAATCTTCTTTGAATAATGAATCCATCTGCACTTAAATTCCCTTTAGTTTCCCAATCTAAAGTTACAGTTGATGTATTTGTTCTTTCTGCTGTAAAATCTAAGATAAGAGAAGGTTGCTTTAACATATTTCCTTGTTGGAATCCTTCTGTAAGATGCTGACGTCCTTTGATGGTTTGACTGAAGGATTCACCGATTGTCCAGCTTAATGTTGTACCATTTTCACTTTTGATATAATCCCCCGCAGTACTCAATACATTGGTTGTGCTTGATGTTTGTGCAATTGTCATTGAAATACCTCCAAATATGATAATACAAATTGTAAATAATGATTTCATTGTGTATATTTTTGTCTGTTTTGTATTCTGATGAATTTCTTAATAAATTGGAGGTGTTGTGGCATGTGTGTTTTTGAATATGTCCACAAAATATAGGCAAGTAAATTCTTTATTTTAAAAATAGCTACA
>CAYLSF010001223.1:0-2626 GCA_964385675.1 uncultured Saprospiraceae bacterium | reverse complement strand
ATTTTCTGATTATATTGATTCTACATGAAATGTTACTATCGTAAAGATTGTTTTTTCTGTGTTAGGTTAAAAGATTTTTGTGATATGTTTTGATTATAGTTCGTTAGGTCTTTATCTATTAAATACTAAAAGTTATGAATTCGTTTCCTTTAGATGATGCTTACCTTAATTTTTTACAAGAGGTTAAACAAAAGATTTTACAAGCTCAAACTAAATCGGTTAGTGCTGTAAATCAACAATTGGTCATATTGTATTGGGAACTTGGCAACGACCTTTTGAGTAAGCAAAAAAAGTTAGGTTGGGGTGCAGGGGTGACAACACAATTATCAAAGGACTTGAAAATAGCATTTCCTAATGTCAAAGGTTTCTCTAAAAGGAATTTGGATTACATGAAAAAATTTGCATCGCTTTATCCCGATAGACAAATTTTGCAACAGGCTGTTGCAAAAATTGGATGGTCACATAACACGGTCTTGATCCATAAGTGTAAGACACAAAAAGAACGTATTTGGTATGCTCAAAAAGCTCTTGAACATGGATGGTCTAGGAATATGATGGTGCATCATATTGAAATGAATTTATTTGGAAGGGAAGGTAAAGCAATAACCAACTTTTCCAATACTTTACCCACTCCACAATCTGACCTAGCTCAACAGTCTTTAAAAGACCCTTATATTTTTGATTTCCTTACAATGTCGCAAGGTGCAAGAGAAAAGGATTTGGAAGACCAATTGGTTCAGCATATCACTAAATTTTTACTAGAACTAGGGGCAGGATTTTCCTTTCTAGGTAGGCAATATGCAGTAAGTGTAGGTAAGGAAGATTACTATATTGACCTTCTATTTTATCATATCAAATTGCGTTGTTATGTTGTGATGGAATTGAAGGTGGGTAACTTCAAACCCGAATATGCAGGAAAAATGAATTTCTACTTGTCGGCTGTGGATGATATTTTAAAAACTGAACATGAAAATCCTTCTATTGGTATTATCCTGTGTAAAAACAAGGAAAATATAGTGGTAGAATACGCCCTAAAAAATACATCTTCACCAATAGGTGTATCAGAATACAAACTCATGGAAGCAATTCCCGATAACTTACAATCTAGCTTACCTACTATTGAGGATTTTGAACGAGAGTTGAAAAATCTTAATTCAAATAGTTAAAATCAATATCTGTGGTTAATTCTGCTATAACTTTCTGAGTATCAAATAAACAATATCTCTTTTTTTCTGAATCTTGGATATTTGTTAGTGCCATTTCCTTATTTTTACTCGCTTCTAAAAAGTTCTCATAATATAGGTCAATCTTATATAAGATGTAGAATGCAAACCCCCTTTCTATTATCTTTTGATAGTAACCATAAGTCTTATAAAAATATTCAATAGAAATATTTATAGCTTCACGAGCTTCTTCATAAAACGAACTGCCTTTTTCAAAATAATATCGTCCTTTTATTAAACTACAATGAGCCATTTGGTTAAAATAACCTTCTATATTTCTTCGCTCATGCCTTTTTAATAACTCATCCATCTCTTCAAGCCACTTTTCTACATCATCTAATTGATTATTCCTTATTAGATGACAGGCTTTGCATTGTCGAGCATTTATTTTTATGTAGGTTCTAGTACACTTACTTCCTTCAAAAGAATTACAAAAATCAATAAATCTATCAATGTATTCTGAATTAACTACACTTCCATAACCAAATAAAACTTGAAAGTAGTTATGTAATTCTTTTAGAGGTAAATCTCTTCTGAAATCTATAATTGATAATGATTTCTCTAAATTTTTAGCTAGTTCAAAATATTCTTGATTTCCAACTAAATCAAGATTAAATACCAACCGATAGTGTATAGCTTTTAGCTTTGAAAAGATATGTTTATCCTCTGATTCTATTTTATTCCTAATCATATTTGCAATTGGCAAAATTTTTTTTGCTAGCCTTAGTTCTTTACCTCTATTAGAGAGATATGAAAAGTGTATGCTTTTTATAATTAATTCGAGGAATTTGTTATCAGCAATTTTTTCAGGATATGCGTCAATTTGACCTAAGATCGTTTCTATAAAACCATCTTGATCAAAGATGAGTTTTTTGATTTGCTTTTCTAATATTTCATTGTTAATCTGCAATTTTGATTGAATTTTAATTAGTTCATTAATCTCTCTCTCAATTGCAAAGACCTTAACTAAATGGCTCAATAAGTCGCTATCATAATTTATTAATTTTCTTGATGCTCTTTTTTTAAGGACTTTTTCCTTGATAATTCGATTAACTAAATTGATAATTTGCTCTTTTATCTTAACTTCTTGTTTATCAAACGGAATATCAGGAACTTCATCAATCCACTCTTCTGAATAGTACTTACTGTAATACTTATAAAAGTTATTGTAGTCTTCAAATTTAATAAACTTAGCTAAAGGATTTAATGTCTTTACATGAAGACCATATCTTGGTTTTTTTGCACGAAATATTATTGGTAAAGATCCAGATGCAACCCCAAACTCTTTACCATTATTAGTGTAGGTTACTTTATTTGAAAGTATGGTAAAATCCTCACCTTGTAATTTTTCATGAGGTCTCCCTTTGACCTCTAAAATTACCAACTTCTTTCAAAGTTCACGG
>CAYLSF010001222.1:0-2633 GCA_964385675.1 uncultured Saprospiraceae bacterium | reverse complement strand
CCCCTATTCGATCGTAATTTTGTATGCTAACCTTTGGCGATAATCAGAAAGGTAAAATGAAAATAGTCTTATATATATTATTGGGAATTTTAATTCTTGCAATTGGGTTTTTTGCTTGGTTTTTTACCTCTTTCTTAAAAGTGCCAGAATTGAAATTGACACCTGATATGTCTCAATCACAGAAAGTTGAAACAATTGAAAAATGGTTTTTAAACCTTCAAAGAGAAAATAAATTTAATGGAGTTGTTCTATATGTAAATGAAGGGAAAGAACTGTTAGCTAAAGGATATGGATATACAAATCATCAAAAAGAATCGGAATTAACAGAAAATTCTTCCCTTCGACTGGCTTCAGTATCTAAACAATTTACTGCGGCTGGAATAATGCGGTTGAAACAGAAAAATATAATTGATTATGATGATTTAGTCTCAAAATATATAAATGGTTTTCCCTATGAAAAGGTGACCATAAGACATCTACTTAATCAGGTCTCAGGTGTACCAGATATTTATATGGAACTTGCTGAGACACAAAAAGGTAAAATACCATACATGACAAATGAGAAAGCTCTTGACTTGATAATTAATGAAAACAGAAGAGCTACAACACTACCGAATGAAGAATTTCAATACTCAAATACGAATTACATAATTCTCGCTCGACTTATAGAAATAATATCTGGGTTATCATTTGAAGATTATATGCAAAAAGAAATATTTATGCCATTAGGAATGGTTAACACACGAGTTTGGAATTTAAAATCGAAAGATAAAACATTTAAGAATAAAGCTGATGATTTTGATGGTTTTCAAGGTAATGGTAAAGAACTAAAACCTACTTTTTTAGATGGCGTTGCAGGAGATGGTGCAGTATTTAGTTCAGTGAAAGATATGTTTTTATGGGATAAATTCTGGTATGAGAATTCGCTAATTGAAGATAAAAATCTGAAAGAAGCATTTAAGAAACCTACGCTGAATAATGGAAAGGAATCAGATTACGGTTTTGGCTGGTTAATTACAGAAAAAGGAATGTGGCACAATGGAGCTTGGCTTGGAGCTAATACAATTATTATCAGAAATACAGAAAGAAAAAATTGCCTTGTAATTTTAGATAATTCGTCAAATATATTTTTCGATAAAATTATTAAAGAATTGAAGACTATCGCCAATGAATAAAGCTGCACACGGGATGACAAATAGCTTGTTGAAGTTTCTATACTTCATTTCTACCTACACTTTCAATGATGGGATAACGTAATATTGGATAGAAATTTATTATCTTGAGATAGGGGTAATGGGTAGCGTTTAGTTTAGTGTGAATGCTTTTGCTATTGTTGCTGCTTTGGACATTGTATAATATAAAATAAAATTGGATAAGTCAGAATTTTCAATCCTAATACTTATCAGGATTAAGAAAGATTCGCAAACTTCATCGAAAAGGCTTATTTTTATCTAAAAAACATGAAAGCATATCCACTAGGCGTTCAAACTTTTGAAAAAATTATCAATAAAGGGCAACTTTATATTGATAAGACAAAAGAAATCTATAATCTAACACGATTTGGTGGATATTATTTTTATGCTCGCCCAAGAAGATTCGGAAAGTCGTTAATGCTTTCAACAATAAAATCTCTTTACGAAGGGCGGAGAGATTTATTTCAAGGGCTTTGGATAGAAAATAAATGGAGTTGGTCACAAAAATATGCTGTTATTCAACTCAGTTTCAGTGGAATAAACTATCAAGATAAATCTTTAGAGGAAGCCATAAGTCATGAGTTATCATTGATTGCTACTAAAAACGAAATAGACTTAGAAAGTAAATTTGCTAAAGATAAGTTTAAAGAGTTAATAATTTCTTTAGCTGAAAAAAAAGGAAAAGTCGTATTGCTTGTTGACGAATATGATAAACCTATTATTGATTATTTAGGAGAAAACGTTGAGTTAGCAGATAAAAATAGAAATTCATTAAAGACATTCTATTCTGTGATAAAAGATTGTGACCCGTACATCGAGTTTATGATAATAACTGGTGTTTCAAAATTTAGTAAAGTCAGCATATTTTCTGAATTGAATAATTTAACAGATATTACCTTTCATAGGAAATATGCTACATTAACAGGGATTTCACAAAAAGAACTAGAAGACAATTTTCAAGAAGAAATTCAAGAACTCTCAGAGGAAGGGAAGTTAACAGCAAAGGAATTACAAAAAGAAATTCGTCATTGGTATAATGGGTACAGTTGGGATGGTAAAATATTTCTCTATAATCCTTATTCTCTACTTTCATATTTTGAATTTGGTGATTTTAAGAATTTCTGGTTTGAAACTGGAACACCAAGTTTTTTACTAAGACTTATGAAGAGCCAAAAAATGGTAAAACTCGAAGGTCTAGAAGTTGGTGAAGTAACTTTCTCATCATATAATATCAAACACTTACAATTAATACCACTATTATTTCAAACAGGTTACTTAACTATTAAAGAAAAAAAGTCAAAAGATTTATATATCCTAAATTACCCAAATTTAGAAGTACGTGCATCATTACTACAGAATATTATTGGATATTTAAGACACACAGACTATTCATATTCAACACCAACAGTAATTCATCTAAGAAAAGCTTTTGATGATAAG
>CAYLSF010001221.1:0-2635 GCA_964385675.1 uncultured Saprospiraceae bacterium | reverse complement strand
CAAAAAGTCTATGTAAATCTGTCTGCCGACAAAGGCAGGTCTGAGTAATCTGTAAAAATTTGTGGCTCTTTTATTTTTATAAACCCTCCCTTTAAACGTATGTGCTTTGACAATATGAAGGAGCTGATTATTTTTTATCAAATTCATAAAGATTTTATGAATGATAAAGACTTTAATGTACCTTTTGCAAAGACAAATCCGTTTAATTTATTTTAAATTATGACTTTATGTTGTTTTTAACAACACCAATTTAATTAATTGGCTCTACCAAAATAGCATAAATTGTCTTGACCGCATCAATGTAATTTCCTATTCTAATATTTTCATTTGGACTATGCTGATTATTGTCACGATTTACCGTGGGAACGATAACCGCAGGAATATTCAATTGAGTAACAAATGGAGAAATTGGGATACTACCCCCAAAGGTTCGTTGTTTAATTGGTGTTTTGCCGTGTGCTTTAGTTAAGGCTTTGTCTAGCCATATTCCTACATCCGATTTAAAGGCAGTACGAAAGGCTTGATATGAAATACTAGATTCAAATTGGCAAATTCGTTGTTGTTCTAGACGCTCTCTAGTCGTTGGACGTTTGGATGTGATGTAATATCCTTGTGATTTGATGTGATTTTTAACCAATTCTATTAATCGCTCAGGATTACTTTCTAAGACCAATCGAATATCAATTTCAGCAGTTGCCATAGATGGAATAATGGTACGACGTTCTTCTCCAACCCAACCTGATAATAAACCCCTCACATTTAAAGAGGGATATTGTAAACTTTCTTGATAAGTAGGGGCAACTTTATCTGAACCGCCTATTCCTAATTTGGCGTTGATTTCTTTTTCATTATCAGGTACAGCATCTAAAATGGCTTTTACATCGGGTGTGATTTTGATACCGTCATAGAAGGAAGGAATAGTGACTCGCCCGTCCTTATCTTTCATAGAAGCAATTAACTGACTTAACCGAACCGCAGGATTTGGTACATAATTACCATAATGTCCAGAATGTTGAGGAAATGTAGGGCCATAAACCGTTAAGGTAATCGTGGCAATTCCTCTTGCCCCAAAAGTTAGTGTTGGCTCATTGGATAAGTGCATTGGGCCATCAAATATAATAAGCATATCGGCTGCTAAATCTTCTTGATATTTACCTACGGCTTCGGGCAATTGAGGTGAACCCAATTCTTCTTCAAAGTCAATGATAACTTTCATGTTAAAATTTGGAAATTTATTTTCCTCATTCAACAAATCCATTGCTGTTAAAAACGCATTAACAGGGCCTTTAGCATCAGATGTAGAACGGGCAAATATTCTCCAATCTTTATCTAAGGGTTTATCCTTCAGACTTGACCAATCAATCGTTTCCCAGCCGCCTTCTTTACCTTTTTGTTTTAAGGTCGCTTGGTATGGATTATCCTGAAACCAATGATTTGGATCAACGGGTTGCCCATCCATTTGCACATAGATTAGGACGGTTTTGGCATTTTTAGCTTTTGTCTTCTTTTCTGCGAGTAGTAGCGGAATTGTAGGCGTTTCTAACCGCTTAGTGGTAAATCCCCTTTTAGCAAAATGATTTTCACTCCATACGATGTTTTTCTCAATATCTTTTGGAAAATGTGCGTCGTTAGGAAGGGCTAACATTTCTTTAAATTGCTCTAAAGAGGATAAGGCTTTGGTTTCAAAGGTTTTATCCAATGGCATTTGAGCGCAAGAAATTAGACTCAATGTGCAAAAGATATATAGAAATAAACTAGTTCTCATAATTGGTTTAATTTGAATACAAATAGATTTATCGCTAAAATTCGTAAAATACTATTCGATTTCAAAATTAAACCAAGAATTACTTCGTTTCTATCATTTTAGTGAAATACTCATATTTTTTGAGTAGTTCTTCATCTTCTGGTTCTCGTTTTAATAAGGCTTTGCAGGCTTCAAGTGCCTTTTTATATTTCTTCCGCTTTTCGTACTTTACCAATTGTTTTTGATAAGTTTTTTTCGATTTTATACAATCTTCATTGGGAAGTCCATAACCGATTACAAAAACATCGCCCGACATTTCTGGATCTCGATCTTTAAGCCAAAAAACGATACCTAATTTAAATTGAGCAGGGGTTGTACTTGCTTTCCAATTTTTTGCGGTTAATTTGATAATCCGAATAATTTCATCTTCCAATCCAAAGCCAAGTCTCACCTTACCTTCAAAGTTAATTTCTACGAGATTCCCACGTTTATCAATGCTAATTTCTACTACAGACTTACCATAACCACAATTTATCCTTGCTCCCATAGGATAAACTATATTTTTATAAATAGTTGTTAAGAAACCTTTAGAACCACCTGTATAACGTTCATTGAGAATTGAATCTAGTTGAGTATTGGGTGGTGTAAATGAAAAAATAGGTGTTACTATTAATAGGGATAAGACAAAAAATAAGTATTTCATTAGAGATTAATTTTTGATAACTCCTTACTATTATATTAGGTACACGTCATTCCAAACTTGATTTGGAATCCCACTCATACTGGTCAAGACGACTTTTCGTAGAAAAGAGTCGTGAATATTCGTAAATTGGGTTAGATACATTTGGATAGTAAATAATTATAATTTTTGAATAAATGGATAGATGCAAG
>CAYLSF010001220.1:0-2639 GCA_964385675.1 uncultured Saprospiraceae bacterium | reverse complement strand
CTTCTTTTGTACTCTTTTGTGTCTTTTGTGGTTGATTGACGTCACTAAATAATTGACGTTGAGCAACTAAGGTTTGCCAAAGCGAAATCAATCCTTCTGCTCTTTTATAACCATCAGAATTTGTCATCATGATACAGCCAACACCTGAAACAGGATCAAAGTACATAAAAGATAAAATGCCAGGGTCACTTCCGCTATGTCCGATATCGCCTATTCCTGTTGTACCATAGATGTCCCAAAAAATACCACTACGTTCTCTATATTCTTGAATTGTATTGGATAAAGGCTGTACCTTAAATTGACTATTCATCATGGTTTGGAAAGATGCTTTGGATAATAGGTCACTTTCTCCATAATACCCCTTTATCATTTCTCGAAAATAAGTGGTTAAATCCGCACAAGAAGTCATCAAGCCTCCATCAGGGTAAGTGATAAGTGAGTACTTTGGTAAAGGCGTAGTTGTCATATATCTTGTTGCAAATTGTTTCATATCAATTTGATCATAACTCCAACCCGATGCGTTCATTTTTAAAGGATTGAAAATATATTGTTGGGTGAAGGTCGGATAAGGAATACCAGAAACAACTTCAACTACATAAGCTGCAAGTGCTGCTCCGATGTTGCTATAATTATAAACCGTACCTGGTGCATTTTTCGTAAAGTTCTTTTGACTATACCACTCGCCTTGTTTCGTTAGTACCTTTTTTAAATACGTTGCTAAGGAGAGTTTCTCATTTTTCGCCAATTTTTTCATATACATTCGATGTGTCCAAGGCAATCCTTTTGTATTTTCTTTTGTGATTTTCTCATCAACTGTATAGGCTTTCATGTCGTAAATTTTTGTGCGATCATTTATCGAAGCCGTGTGTGTCGCCAAATGTCTTACTGTAATTGGGATATTTGGATAGCGAGGATGAGTCACTTGAAACGGCAACACGTCATTAATCTTAGTATCTAACGTAACTTTACCTTGTTCCACTAATTTCATAATGGCTACACCAATTAAGGTTTTTGACGTAGAACCAATATTTTGAATGGTGTTTTGCGTATAAGGAGTTTGAGAGGCTACATTGGCATAACCATACGCATTTTGATATAAGATGCTGTCTTTGTTAATTATCGTTACTGCACAACCCGCAATATTGGCATTTTTAAAAGCAGTAAGCATTGCGTTGTCTATTGTTTGTTGCGTCGTTTGCCCTTTACAAATAGGAGATAAAAAGAGAGCGATTGTAAGGATGATAATGAATTTCAAATTTGTCATGATTTAAAAATTTTAATGATGAATTATTTTGATTTCAAAACTACAGTCATTTCCTCCGCCTTGCTTAGAAAATAAGGTCAGTTCGTTATATTTGGGGTAAAGCGGTCTTATTTTCCGTTGAATGGAAAAACAGAGGATTCATTTATTGACAGGACAAATGACGTTGTTCACCTGAATTTTATAGCGATTCACCTTTATTTAGCCAATTAGGATTAGGTTTAAAGCCTATTTTTAGACTTGATATATTACGATTAAAAAATTCAAACTATAGAACGATATGTTTAAAAGGGTTAAAAAATCAGATTGGATATTGCTCGGACTATATGTATTGATAGCCCTTACGATGGTTTTTTATGAGGAGTGGTCAGAAGAGGATATTCCCTTTTTCGGTATCGGTACTTTGAAATTATTTGGAATCCTCTTACTCGATTATCTTTTTGATATGCTAGTGGCAATTATCGTTGTGTTTTGGATCTTCTATGATTATTTCAGACAGCGAAAGTACGTCACGAGTATGGTTCTCATTGTAATTGTACTTTCTGTACAGCGAATTATTCAAAGTTTCATTTTACCCTGGATGTATAATTGGGTATTTGATGATTTTATACATCGAATGATTGAAGGGATTCAAACCAATTTTGAGTCTGTCAGTGGTATTTGTTTATTGTTGATTGGAAAGGCGTATTATGAAAGCAAAAATCGGATTTTAGAGCTCGAAAAAGAGAAAAAAGCGGGAGAACTACAGCTACTAAAAGCTCAAATCGATCCTCATTTTTTATTTAATAATCTCAATATCCTAGATATTTTAATAGAACAAGACCCACAAAAAGCTCGTGAATATACTAAGCGACTATCTTCGTTATATCGTTATTTGATTCGACATAAGGATAAAGATGTGGTTAATTTACAAGAAGAATGGGTATTTTCAGAGGATTACATTTTTCTACTCCAACAGCGATTTGATGACTTATATCAGTTTGAAGTGGATTTAAATCCAGCGGTTTTAGAAACCTACTTTATTCCACCTGCAGCTATGCAGACCTTATTAGAAAATATTGTAAAACATAATATTGCCTTGCCCGATCAGCCTATTCTTACAAAAATTCATATAGCTAATGACTGTCTATTGGTAGAGAATGATTATCGTCCGAAAGAAATGGTAAAAGATAGTACAGGAATCGGGTTAATGAATTTGAAAAAGCGGATTCTACTACTCACGGATAAACAATTACTTGTAGAGCAAAAAGGAAATAGGTTTACAGTTCAAATACCGTTGGTTAAATTATCTGCATAACGTATTTAGTCAACAGGTGACTTGAAGTCACTTGTTGACTGTTTACAAATAACCTTAACATCAAATGAAAATTTTATTATT
>CAYLSF010001219.1:0-2647 GCA_964385675.1 uncultured Saprospiraceae bacterium | reverse complement strand
GATAATTATTTAGGGCAAAATTTAAATATACATGAGAAGACTTTTACTAATAATAGGCGTTGTATTGATTTATAGTAGCAGTGGATTGGCACAAGAACATACCATTGCCAGAGAATGGAATGAAGTACTCTTGACAGGAATTAGAGGCGATTTTGCAAGACCTACCGTACATGCTCGAAACCTAATGCACGTCTCCATGTCGATGTATGATGCCTGGGCGGTATTTGATGACAAGGCAGATACTTATTTTTTAGGAAAAATTGTTAATGGATTTTTATGTCCGTTTGATAGTATTCAAACGCCAGCCGATATAAAAGCGGCACAAGAAGAGGCGATGAGTTATGCGGCTTATCGCATTATCTTTCGTCGATTTCTTTTTTCGCCAGGCGCCGTTGTTACCTTACCGCTAGCCAATCAAAAAATGGTGGAATTAGGTTATGACCCAACGTTTACCTCTACGGATTACTCCACAGGTTCACCCGCTGCTTTAGGAAATTATTTAGCAGACAAAATATTGGAATATGGTTTTCAAGATGGTTCTAATGAAAATCAAAACTATAGAAATCAATATTATGAACCCGTGAATGATCCATTGGTCATGGACGATGCTGGTAATCCTACGATGACCGACCCGAATCGTTGGCAACCGTTGACTTTAGACTTCTTTGTGGATCAGAGTGGCAATCCACTGCAAGATGGTACGCCTGAATTCTTAAGTCCTGAATGGGGCAATGTTGGAGGATTTGCCTTATCAGAAGAGGATATGACGGTTTATGAACGAGATGGAGATATTTATAAAGTATATCATGACCCAGGGCAACCACCTTATATTGGAAATAACGGCTACTTGCCAGAGGAATATAAATGGGGTTTTGCGATGGTATCGGTTTGGGCATCTCACCATGATCCTAGCGATGGCGTAATGATAGATATTTCTCCTGCAACTATTGGAAATAATCCGCCTTTACCCACTAACTATGAAGACTATAGAGATTTTTATGATTTTGAAAATGGTGGGGATGCGAGTATGGGACATACTATTAATCCTGTAACCAATCAAGCTTATGCTCCTCAAATTGTCCCTAGAGCAGATTATGCACGAGTATTAGCAGAATTTTGGGCAGATGGCCCCGATTCAGAAACCCCGCCTGGGCATTGGTTTACCATTTTAAATTATGTGAGTGACCAACCTGCTTTAGAAAAGAAATTTAAAGGGCAAGGCGAAGTCTTAGATGATTTAGAATGGGATGTGAAATCCTATTTTGCCTTAGGAGGTGCGATGCATGATGCGGCTATTTCTGCATGGGGCATCAAGGGATGGTATGATTATTTACGTCCTGTTTCGGCTATTCGCTACATGGCAGAACAAGGTCAAAGCACCGATCCTAATCTCCCTAACTATAATGCAGAGTTTGGGATTCCATTAATTGATGGCTATATCGAACTGGTGGAAACAGGAGATACACTAGCGGGTACAAATAATGAAAATGTTGGTAAAATAAAATTATATACTTGGAAAGGGCCTGATTTTGTAGCCGATCCAGATAGCATGATTGCTGGGGTAGGGTGGATATTGGCAGAACGTTGGTGGCCGTATCAACGTCCTTCTTTTGTAACACCACCTTTTGCAGGATTTGTGTCTGGACATTCTACGTATTCTAGAGCGGCAGCAGAAGTTTTAACCCAATTTACAGGCGATAACTTTTTCCCCGGTGGGGTAGGGGAGTTCTATTGTCCTAAAGATGAATTTTTAGTTTTTGAAGATGGTCCAAGTATGGATATTACTTTACAATGGGCAACCTATCAAGATGCATCTGACCAAACGAGTTTATCCAGAATTTGGGGTGGTATTCATCCACCTGCTGATGATATTCCTGGACGACTAATTGGTGAAAAAATTGGAAATGACGCCTTTGACTTAGCAGAACGCTATTTTGAAGGACAAGTTGAATTACCGACTTTTGAGGCGGAAGTTACGGTGTTTCCAAATCCAATTGTCAATCGAGCAACTAAACTAAATGTTGGTGTCAATGCCCCTGTCACAGATTTAACGGTAACGCTATTCAACGCACAAGGACAACTGATACAACAAGAACAAAAAACGATTTCTGAAAACCTTCCTATTTTCGATTTAGATATTCAAGCCTTACCTAGAGGAATTTATTTCTTACAACTAGAAAGTGGAGATTGGAAAAAAACAGAACGGGTGATGGTTTTTTAAAACGGTGAACGGTTGACGCCTGCCTGTCGGCAGACAGGGTGAACGGTCGGTAACTTTGTTACCTTCACGGATAAAGAATAAGTTGCAAAGCAACTGTCTACCCACCGTTCACCGTCAAGTATAGCGATCCCGATAGCTATCGGGAGGACGACCGTTTACCGTTCATCGTTTATCACAAACTTTCCACAAAAATCAGGCGTTTCATGTTTATCAATGGTGTACATATAATAGTATAAACCTTTGGGTAAGGTTATTTTTTTATTCCAATTGTAATATAATCCAGTATCGGTTCTATTCAATGGAATTAAGGTTTTATACACGGGTTGATTAGATTGATTTTCTCCAATTTGATTAGAATGAATGGTTAATCGTAACCGAGTGCGTTCATTTAATTCTTCTGTGATAATTTCCCCTGTAAATTCTAAT
>CAYLSF010001218.1:0-2648 GCA_964385675.1 uncultured Saprospiraceae bacterium | reverse complement strand
GGCAAAATACGCCTTATCATTTTCTAGTGGAACAAATGCTTTAACTGCTTTAGCCTTAGTTTTAGACTTAAAAAATTCAGAGATTATCACCTCTCCATATAATTATGGTTCTTCGATAGGAGGACTGAGATTACTCAATAATCAAATTACTTTTACACAAGTAAAAGATAATTTGACTATTAAGCCTTCTCAAATTGAAGCACTTATCACTTCCAATACAAAAGCTATCTGGACAGTCGATTTTGGTGGTTATCCTCACGATATGAAATCAGTAAAGGAGATTTGTGATAAATATGGAATATGGCATATTAGCGACGCTGCTCAAAGTATGGGAGCTTACATTGATGGCTTGCCAGCATCTTCATTAGCTGATGCTTATGTAATTAGTTTTACTCATGGAAAGGCTTTATCAATATTTGAAGGTGCTGCCATTCTTACAGATAATCAAGAAATATATCAGCAGCTTTTACACTTTACACATCCAAATAGAGTGAAACTAGAAGTAGATTTGAATAGTTACAATGAAATTATACCTATTAATGGACGACTGAACCCACTCGCTGCGGTTATGGGCAATGCTATTTTTGATGATACGTTGGAAGATTTAAAGGAGTATCAGAAAATTTGCTTTGATTTTTTGATATGGTTAGAACATCAAAATTTAGTTACCTTGCCAATAATTCCTAGAGATGAAATACCTACCTTTTTCTACATATTTGGATATTTAAAACCGAATATTTCTCTTGAAACACTAAATACTTTTCTTAAACAAGCTAATCAATCTTTTACTGCTCGACTACCTAATTTTCAACCTCTTTGTGAAAACTACTCTCAAACTGATGGTTTGGTAATTTTTCGGCACGAAAAATATTAATTTTATTATTGATTTTGTACTTTTAAGCACTTCTTTAGATGCCAATTATAAATTTTATGGTATAATGAGTGTGTTTGATGCTTTTATAACCTACTAAAATGGAAACATTTAAAGAAAACAAGAGTAATTTTGAAGATACTCCAACAAATCATTCCTCTACTTTATCATCAAATTATAATGTAGATAAAGATACAGTCACACTATTAGCTCGTTTTGCATTCAAGCAAACAACTGAGATGGAAAAGCAAAAAGTGCAAGAAATAATTGAACAACCACTTGGAAAGTTAATCTATGATAGCTTATTAGAAGAAAAAACAAAATTCAATTCATATGAAGAGTATGAAAAAAATGAGATAGATAGAGAAGAAAACGGGTTGCTCAAACTGAAAGAAAAACTAAATATTGATGAACAATGATATTATAGAAGAGTACTGTACAACAAGTGATGAACAGAGAGCTAGTGAACTTCTCAGTATTATTTATTTGGAATATAACCGAATGATTTTCCGAATACTTTTAAAGTTTATAAGCTATGAGGATGCTCAAGAAGTGCTTCAAGATTGTTTTCTGAAACTGCATACAAATAGAAAAAAAATAAGAGCTAAAGATAAAAAAGTAATAGCTAGTTGGTTAAAAAAGGTAGCTTCAAATATGGCTATTACAATATATAGAAGGAAAAAATCTAAAAAACACCCTCAAATAGAGAGTACAGAAGATATTGAAGAAAATGGAAGTTTTGATGAAATAACTCTCATTTGGTCATTAGTAGTCTATGACTTTATAGTTTCGTGCATAGAAATGTTGAAGATATTTGAGAGTAAACTCATTCAAAAAATTGTCTTTTTACACGAAATCAGCAATCTACACATGGATAAAAAAAGTAGATATAAAGGTAGTGGGCTGGATTATACAAAATATAGAACTAATCTTTGGCATGCAGAAAAAACTATCAAAGAACACTATAATTCTTTATACACTTGTGTAGAGAATAAAACTTGGAGAAATGGATAAAAAAACTCTTGCTCTACTTGCTCGTTCAGCTTTTGGTGAAACTACACATCTTGAAGAAGAGGATGTAAGGAAAATTATTAAAAGTCCATTAGAAAGACTACTTTATAACGACTTATTAAAAGAAAATACAAAATTTAGTTCATATCAAGAATATGAACAAAGTGAAGCAGAAAGAGAGCAGAAAGGATTGAAAAAACTTAGAAATAGACTTTCTTCTGTTCAACAAAAATCCTTCAACTTCCGAATAGCATTCAACACTTTATCCAAAGAAGTATCCTCTAGAGTAATTGAAATAGCTGAAAGCCTCAATAGTACTTTAGTTGAGGTTTTCAACACTCCAAATCAAACTATAATTATACCTTTATCACAAGTACGAAGTGGGAGCAAAAGACGAAAAAGAATACCTAATACATCCATAAATTTTAAAGGAGACTTCTCACTTTTTAAGAAAATTCTAGAGCAATGTTTTTCTATAATTGAACCTCAAAATAGATTAATTGTAGAGTTCGAAGATGAGGTTCAAATAATATTATCATCTGTTGATAATATCAAAGAAAATATACATTTAGAGCAACAATTCAAAGCCTCAAAGGTGTTTCAAATACGGATTAATATTGATTAGTCTTTGCTAAATGAACAGCATGTCTAATTGCTCTTTCTATGTAAGGCTTTATATCTTGATTTTCAAATATTAAATCTTTTTTGAAACTTAAATCATACCATGTTATCTCATTTTTTATAAAAACACCTGGTCGGCTAATTC
>CAYLSF010001217.1:0-2650 GCA_964385675.1 uncultured Saprospiraceae bacterium | reverse complement strand
ATAGCCATCGGGATTGGGAGACTATTGGTTTTGTAGAAGGCAATGGCACGACTACGGAATTTTTAAATTATGAGTTCATGGATGAAAATCCATCAAGCGGCATCAATTACTATCGTTTACGTCAAATCGACTTTGATGGGAAATATGAGTATTCTAAAATTGTTACTATCACAATAGGAGAGCAGCTTGATAAGGCAATTCAAATCTTCCCAAATCCCGTTCAAGATAAATTGAATATCATTAGTGGTGAAGGTATAGGTATAATTTATAATGCAGTAGGACAATCCATAAAGCGATTTTCAATTAACAACGAGCAATTCACTATTGACACAACAGATTTACCAAGAGGTCAATACATTTTACATATCACAAAACAAAATGGAGCAGTTGTTACGAAGCAGTTTTTAAAGTAAGGCTCAATTGAAGAGCAAGTCCTATATCAAAGTATTTTTTAGCCAGTTCATTATTTGGACTGGCTTTTTTTTGAATATCATGCTTCTAATACTATAAACATGGTATTTTCCACGCCTTTTTTCCTCCTTAGCTTTGCCCTGTCAAATTATATTAGTGAACTTATTAACCAATTTTGTGATGAATAAAATTTTACAAATTACATGTTGCTTACTCTTAATAGCAGGACTACAAATTAAAACAAATGCACAAGCATTAGACTTAGATGGAACAGATGACCGCTTTACCGTATCAGATAATAATGATTTTGATTATGCGGGAACTAATCTAACCTTTGAAGCATGGATAAAGCCTACTTCTGGTAATTCGACCGATGCAAGGGCTATTATACAAAAAGACCGAAATGGAAGTAATGGTACAGGATATATGTTTTATATTTTGAATAATCAACTTGGTTTTGCACTCAACAATAATGTCAGTAATTTAAACACCGTTGGAAATGGTACATTAACGACGAATACTTGGAATCATGTAGCATTAACTTACGATGGTTCTACTGCTATCATGTATATTAATGGCGTGTTGGATAAGAGTACGTCATTAAGTCTTGCTGGTAGTTTCGTTAATTCCTCAGCACCTGTTGTAATAGGAGAATTTACATCGATCTCAACTTATTTAGAAGCTGAAATTGATGAAATTAGAATGTGGAATGATGTTAGAACGATTACTGAAATTCAAGATAATATGCACAAGCAACTAACACCTGCAAATGAAGCTAACCTCATAGCCTATTATCAACTTGACAATACAGATGGTACGACTTCTATTACAGATAGTAAAAACGGCTATACAGGGACTTGGGAAGGCTCATCGGGTAGTAATACAACTTCTAATTTCACGACTTCTTATGCTGCATTTGGTAATGCGACGATGAATGATAAAACGGATGTTCGAGGACTTTGGCAAATCACAGGAACGAATACTACTTCTGAAAGCGATGGATTGACTATGCAATTGGGTTCAGCTTTAACAGAAACTAACTTTGCTACTTTTGGGCATGATAATGCAGGGACGACAACGACCGCTAACGATATGTCAAACTCTACAGGAACAGATCGATACAGTCAAATCTGGTATGTAGATGAAATAGGTACAGTAAGTGGTGCTACTTTAACCTTTGACTTGGGAACAATTTCGGGGAGTACGGTAACAGCAGGTACAGCATCGGATTATGTTTTATTATATCGCTCGGGTACTTCTGGTGATTTTACTGATGTGACTACGGGTAATGCTGTTGCAAATACAGATCAAGTATCCTTTACAGGAGTGGATTTACAGGATGGTTATTATACGATTGGTGGTTCTAATTCGAATTTAGAATTTATTCCTTTATTAGGTAATGCACTAGACTTAGATGGCACAGATGATCGCTTTACCGTATCAGATAATAATGATTTTGATTATGCGGGTACTAATCTGACTTTTGAAGCATGGATAAAGCCTACTTCTGGTAATTCGACTAATGCAAGGGCTATTATACAAAAAGACCGAAATGCGGGTAATGGTACAGGATATATGTTTTATATTTTGAATAATCAACTTGGTTTTGCGATCAACAATAATGCCATTGATTTAAACACTGTTGGGAATGGTACACTAACGACGAATACATGGAATCACATAGCGCTTACCTATGATGGTTCTACTGCTATCATGTATATCAATGGTGTATTGGATAAGAGTATTTCATTAAATTTCTCTGGCTTTATCAATTCATCTGAACCTGTTGTAATAGGAGAATTTACATTTATATCTGCTTATTTAGAAGCTGAAATTGATGAAATCAGAATGTGGAATGATGTGCGAACGATTACTGAAATTCAAGATAATATGAATAAGCAGCTAACACCTGGAAGTGAAGCTAACCTTATTGCTTATTATCAACTTGACCACACAGATGGTACGACTTCTATCACAGACAGTAAAAGCGGCTATACAGGAACTTGGGAAGGATCATCTGGTAGCAACACGACTTCTAATTTCACAACTTCTTATGCTGTATTAGGGAATGCTACTATAAATAATCAAACAAATGTTAGAAATATTGGAGAGGCAACAGGCACAAGCACAACTCTAGACAGTGATGGACTAACTCTGCAAGTTGGTTCAGCTTTAACAGAAACTAATTTTGCTACTTTTGGTCATGATAATGCAGGTACGACAACGACTACTAATGATA
>CAYLSF010001216.1:0-2651 GCA_964385675.1 uncultured Saprospiraceae bacterium | reverse complement strand
ACTAAATTATTTCTTAATAAATAGCTAAAAATTGAAACTATTCAACCTCGAGATACTACGGTTTGTTATTAAAAAAGACAAACGAAAGGCGATCCATTCATAAAAGAAATGGGCGCCTTTTTGATTTGTAAAACATTTAGCTGATTTTTGCAGCCAAAATCCAAATAAAATTATAAATGCTAATACAAAGATTTAAATCTAAAATACACAGAGCCACAGTTACAGAAGCAAATTTAAATTATGTAGGCTCTATTACTATTGATGAGTCACTCATGGAAGCAGCCAATCTGATAGAAGGAGAGCGAGTACAAATTGTCAACAATAATAATGGAGAGAGATTGGAGACTTATGTTATCAAAGGTGAAAAAGGCTCTGGAGTGATTTGCCTGAATGGAGCTGCTGCAAGAAGGGTCCAAGTAGGTGATGTTGTCATTATTATCGCCTATGGCTTGATGGATTTTGAAGAAGCGAAAAAATTTGAGCCTCAAGTTGTTATGGTAGATGAAGACAATAAGATAATTTAATTACTTTCGCAGCTATTAATGAGTTTAACCACTTAAACTACATTTTAGTGTATATAATCACTTAGAATTAAATCAAGGATCTTGAAAGAGCAACTGAAGAACTTTCTAAAATTTCTTTTTTTCCTAAGTATTGGGGTAGGTATACTGTACCTTTTATATGTCAATCAAAATGCCGCCTTCCAGGAAGAATGTGGTTTAAGAGGTATTGCTGAGGAAGATTGCAGCTTGTTGAAAAAAGTAATTAATGATTTTAGGACAGCTAATTATTTCTGGATTTTGGTTGTTCTAATCCTGTTTACTATAAGCAATGTAAGTAGGGCCATTCGATGGAATATGTTGATTAAACCACTGGGTTATCAACCTCGATTTGTCAATAGCTTACTTTCTATTTTTATAGGTTATTTTGCTAACCTGGGCATTCCGAGGATGGGTGAAATCGTAAGAGCGGCTACCCTCTCTCAATATGAAAAGATAGGTGTCGAAAAAGTAATGGGGACCATCGTTGTCGATAGAATAGTGGATGTGATCAGTATTTTATTGGTTACAGGCTTAGCCGTTTTACTCGAGTTTGATACTATAGCGACCTTTGTAGATGAGAATGTTTCTATAACAGAAAAATTGGGTGGACTTCAACGCTTGGTGTTGTATGGTATTTTACTGGCTATTCTCTTTGGAGGTGTCTTTTTCGTTTTTAGAAAAAGAATAATGGCTACCCAACTTTTTAAACGAGTAATGAAATTGGTACAAGGCTTTGTTGAGGGAATAAAAACCATACAGAAGTTGGATAGGCCATGGTTGTTTGTTTTACATTCTATCAATATTTGGTTGATGTATTATTTAATGACCTATATGTGCTTTTTCGCCTTTGCCCCTACTTCGCATTTATCTGCTTTAGCAGGGCTCTTAGTATTTATTTTTGGTGGCTGGGGCATAGTGGTCCCTTCGCCCGGAGGAATGGGGTCTTATCACTTCCTGGTACAAACGGCCTTGCAGATGTATGGAATAGATCCTAATGATGCATTTTCCTTTTCGAATATTGCTTTCTTCAGTATTCAATTGGGATGCAACGTCTTTTTAGGGGTATTATCACTCATTGCTTTGCCAATCATTAATAAAAACTATACTCCACCTTGGAGCAAGCAAGAACAGGAATCATGAAGTTTTCATTAGTTCAGGAAAAAATATTCAGTTGGGAACAAATGGCTTCACAGACGGATTTATGGAAACAGGCTGGCTGTAAAGTCGTATTTACTAATGGATGTTTTGATTTGATTCACTATGGCCATCTTTATTATTTAGCTGAAGCAAGTAGTTTGGGTGATAAACTGGTCATCGGAGTGAATGGAGATGCATCAGTTGCCCGCTTAAAAGGGGAGCATAGACCAATAAAGGATGAGAAAAACAGGTTGACTTTATTGGCGAGTTTATTTTTTGTAGATGCAGTGGTGATTTTTGATCAGGATACTCCTTTTGAATTAATAAAAATGATAAAACCTGATGTATTGGTTAAAGGGGGTGATTATAAGATTGACGAAATAGTGGGGGCTGATATCGTTCAAAATGCAGGAGGAAAAGTCAAAACACTTGCTTTCATGGAAGGGTACTCTACTACTGCTTTAGAAAACAAAATACGTTCTTGGTAAACGCATAAGATATGGCTGAAAAAATAAGGGCAGTTATTAAAGCGCTCGAAAAAGTTGCTCCTAATACCTATCAAGAGGGATACGACAACTCTGGTCTTTTGACCGGAGATGCTTCTGGAGAGGTTACCGGAGTACTTTGTTCACTTGATTGTATTGAAACCGTGGTAGATGAGGCTATTGAAAAGAATTGTAACCTGATAGTAGCTCATCACCCTATCGTTTTTAAAGGCTTGAAACGAATTACCGGAAAGAACTATGTGGAAAGAACAATTATTAAGGCCATCAAAAACGATATCGCTATTTATGCCATTCACACCAATTTAGATAATGTACTACACAATGGGGTGAATACAAGAATAGGTCAACGATTGGGCTTGAAAGATTTAAAAATACTTGCACCTAAAAGAGTGGGGAATATTATCCAATTTGAATTGGATGCTTCTCAAAACGAAGAGGTCGTCAGTAAATTAACAGAAAAAGGATA
>CAYLSF010001215.1:0-2654 GCA_964385675.1 uncultured Saprospiraceae bacterium | reverse complement strand
CAATTCACAATTCACAATTCACAATTCACAATTCACAATTCACAATTCACAATTCTCAATCCACGGCACCCCCAATCGTAACCTTATTAGCCCAACGCCCGTTTTTCCATTTTTTTAAATAAACTCCTCCTCTATCACTCACAAAGAATAGGAAAATTTCATTATTGACGGTGACAGCTACGGGGGCAGAACCTGTAATGGGATCGGGTACAATGGTATTCCAAGTGCGGATAGAGGGTTTCCATTGTCCATTGTGATCTAAAATCTTGTGTTGTATCCTAAAATTTTTGGTTGTAGAAAATAAATGAATTTGGCGATTGAGTAAACGAACCGCTGCAATACGCCCATTATTATTCCCTCCGATATTTGTCCACTTATTTCCCGATGGAGACCATTGTCCATTTTTATGTACTTTATAAAACACGGCTCCATCTCCTCCAAATACGTGTTTACTCCTATCACTAGGTTTTATAACGATGGTTGGATCTATATTCTCTGAATTACCATATAACTTCTGCTCTTTCCAAGTACCATTTACAAAATCTCTGACTACGATGATATTATTTTTATCTCGATTCACCATACTCATAGGCATATGTTTCGTGTCGTTAAAGATTTGAGGTGCTGCCAAGCGTTGATTTTTAGCAATCAATGTCCAGTTTTGCCCAAAATTAAGGGCATTAGCGGATTTAAAATATAAGCTACCCACTGCATCTATTGCAAATACATAGTTTTTATTTTGGAAGCGAGTGACTGCAATAGAGCTATTCCACAATAAATTGCTAGAGAGTCGCCATCCTCTAGTGTCATTTTTTCCGACTAAATCTGCTCCATAAATTTTTCCATTAATGCCTCGTACAAATACCGAAACCCCTTCGCCTAAAGTCGTCATCGTAGGCGTACCTGTGATGCCACCTTTTACCCTTGCCCGTTTCCATTGTCTAGGTGTTTGGTTGGGAAACTTCGTATTAACTGTATTGATATATAATAAGCCGTCCTGTGCTCGGTAGGTCAGATAAATAATATTGCCTTTGACAATAGCGGATAATTTGGGGGTTGCCCCTCGGTAATTAGCAATCGTCCGAGCCGTTCGATTCAAAACAGTTCGATTATCCGCAGGGTGTTTGTCGCCACCATTCATGGTAGAAGGTGTTGTGCCTAAAGGCATACCCGCAAATTTTCGATTGGGATTAGAAAAATAGGGGATACGATTACAATTTGACCCACATTTGTAAGACATCACCGTTCTCCATTTTCGATTTTTGTCCGAAAGACTAGCGTAGTTATGTCCATGCCCTTCGATGAATGGCTTATTGCGTGTATCCTGTGGTGAGTCATGCCAAAGCCCCATATTATGTCCGAGTTCATGCGGAAAAGTAAACTTATTGATACCATCTTGATATTTGACAATCGAAAAGGCAGCACTTTGTCTTTTAAAGGAAAGTAGGTTGAGTTTATTCGCCTTTCCTACCTCTTTGCGATTATCATTTCTACTATCTGCTTTATTTGTTCCGAGCCAAAGTGACACCAAATCCGCCCCATGTTTTTCTCTAAGTTCGTGTGCTTTGCGACCCAAAGGATTATCCTTTTTAGACAATTTCGCTAAGTCTATTCGATAGATACCATTTTCGGGGTACTCTACCTTTTGCATCTTGACTACATTGATGCGTTGATTGACACCGCTTCGAGCATAAATAGCATTGGTTTCTAATGCTGCATGTTCCATTTCCAACCTTAAATCATTTGCGGATTGCCTTAATGTGGCATCAATAGCAGACTGATTATAGAGTAGTAACACATCTATATAAGGTTCGCCGACCATCGTTGGAAGGGTAATATCATGAGGAAGATTGGCTAAAAACTTTATTTTTTTCGCTTCTCTCGTCACGTTTTCATCTGCTCGACCATTGAGATTGAGCCTACGCTCCAAAACAAGAGGTAAGTTGCCTTGCGATAATACCTCACTAGAAAGTTGATAGCCTTTGATTTTTAATGTATTATCATTTTTTAGCTGGTTGTATAGAGTACTCAATCTATTTTGATTATGGTCTTTTGTAAAACTATCAAAATGCTTAAAATGATACCGTTTGACTGAAGCATTGTCTTTATGAAAGGTCGTTGCCTTTCCTGCATATTGCCCTCTAAATAAGACGAGTGTTACCAAACTATGCTCATCGCCTCGTACTTTTCCAACTAGATAATATTTCAATCCTTTTTTATAAATTTCATGAAATTCAATATTTAATGTTCGAGTAGTATTTGCTTTACCTCGACTCCCCTTTAACGTAATTGTTTGGAGTGGCGTATTTAGTATTGCCTTTGTGGTAGAGGTTATATCATCTTGATGTGTATCGTATGTAAATGAAGCAAAAACAATTAGGAAAACTATACCTAATACTGTAAAAATAGTTGGGACTTTTGATAAGTGGTTCATGTTCTAATTTTTGTAATTGAAAAAATTTAACTGTAAAACAGTTTGAACATTAGTACAGCATTTGGAAGGGAAGTAAATGGGAGCGTTTAATTTTTTCTAATCTGAGGCTTGAAGGTTGACTTCTATTGACGGGGTTATATAAGGTGTATTTATTGATCTCTTAAGTACACTGTTTCAAAAGTTTATTTATATTTCTGATTATCGGAATTAACCTTAGAAT
>CAYLSF010001214.1:0-2661 GCA_964385675.1 uncultured Saprospiraceae bacterium | reverse complement strand
ATAAGATATAATTCGGTTTCAAACCCTAGTTTATAACTATGGTTTAGATTTTTAAGAAAAAGAAATGTCCGTTTATAATTTAGAAGATAGGTTGGTTGATTTTGCTGTATTAGTATTAGATGTAGTCGAAAAACTACCCAGTAGTTATGGCTCAAATCATTTAGCTAAACAGTTAACTCGTTCGGGTACGGCTCCAGCTTTAATATATGCTGAAGCACAGGCTGCAGAATCTCCTGCTGATTTTGTTCATAAAATGAAATTAGCGTTAAAAGAATTGAGAGAAAGTTTTGTGTGTTTAAAAATTTTATACAAGAAAGGATATTTGAAAAAAACGGATATCAAACTAATAGCCAATGAAAATAATGAGTTAATCGCAATATTTGTTACAAGTATTAAAACGGCTAAAGAGAATCAGATTAAGAAAAAATGATAAGCTCTGAACCGTAGGATATCAAATAATGAATATCAACCCAGAGATGTAATATCAAATTATATTTTAAACTTCTTCGGTTCGATATTCGATATTCGATATTCGATATTCGATATTCAAAAAAATGTACTTACTCGGTTACGACATAGGAAGTTCCTCCATCAAAGCAGCATTGATCAATGCTTCGACTAATCAAGAAGTATTAGTCGTGCAATACCCGAATGCTGAATTGGATATGATAGCTAGGCAAAGCGGTTGGGCAGAACAACAACCCGAAGTGTGGTGGCAGGCCGTTTGTATGGCAACCCGACAGCTTTTAGGGCAATCAGGAGTAGAGGGTCAATTGATAAAAGGGATTGGTATCAGCTATCAAATGCATGGACTGGTTTTGATAGATAACGATTTGAATACCTTACGTCCCTCTATTATTTGGTGTGATAGCAGAGCGGTAAGTATAGGAGAAATGGCATTTCAAGAGTTAGGCAAAGATTGGTGTTTACAAAACTGTCTAAACTCTCCGGGCAACTTTACGGCTTCTAAGCTAAAATGGGTAAAAGATAATGAACCAGAAATCTATGAGCGAATTTATAAAATCCTATTACCCGGTGATTATATTGCAATGAAATTGACAGGGAATGTAAATACAACCATTTCTGGACTCTCGGAAGCTATTTTGTGGGATTTTAAAGAAGGAAAAGTCAGTCAAGACATTTTGGATTATTATGGATTTTCTGCCGAGTTACTACCTGAAATTATTCCTACTTTTTCTCAACAAGGAAAGGTCAATAGAAATGCGTCAATTGTAACTGGATTGCAAGAAGGGATTCCTGTGACTTATCGAGCTGGCGATCAACCGAATAATGCCTTATCCCTCAATGTACTAAACCCGGGAGAAATTGCAGCGACAAGTGGAACATCAGGGGTTGTATATGGAATCGTGAACAAGCCCTTATATGATACCAAATCAAGGGTGAATGGATTTGCTCACGTCAATTATGAAGAGAATTTCGATAGAATTGGTATTCTATTATGCTTAAATGGTGCAGGTATTCAATACAGTTGGATGAAGCATCAGATAGCTAGAAGCACACAATCCTATCAAGATATGGAACGCATGGTAAGTGCCGTACCGATTGGTTCAGGAGGTGTATGTATTTTACCATTTGGTAATGGGGCAGAGCGTATTCTGAATAACCAAAACATCCATTCCCATATTCTAAATTTGGATTTTAATGCACATTCAAGAGCTTATTTATTTCGAGCAGCATTGGAAGGGGTTGCCTTTTCTTTTGTATATGGCGTGAATATTTTAAAAGAAATAGGATTGGAAGTAAATGTCATTCGAGTAGGAAATGATAATATGTTTCAGTCGGCTACTTTTGCAAAAACCATTGCGACGCTATTGGATTGTGATATAGAAGTGGTCAGTACTACAGGTGCAATAGGTGCAGGACGAGCGGCAGGTGTAGCAGCAGGATTATATCAATCCTTAGAAGACGCTTTGAGTGGTATTCAGCCGAGTAAGATTTATGAACCCTCTCTCAATCAAGCCCTTTGTCAGCAGGCTTATAGTTATTGGGAAGCAAGTTTGAAAAAAATACTTCGAAAAGAAAGCAATCGAAAAACATCATCTTTATCAAGTCGAGTAGAAACTTTAGAAACTCAACTCTCTAATGCTAACAAGCAATTAGCTATCAGTACTGTAGAAGCTGGACAAAACAATCGTTTTTTGCATCAACTCAAATCAGAACTCACTCAATTAAAAGAGGAGTCTTCCTCAATGGTCAATCAACAGCTCAAAAAAATTATTCGTAAAATTGACCGACAACTAGATAATTCAAAAGTAACAGATGAATTTTCCACCTACTTTGATTTATTAAATGATGATTTTATTCAACGCCTTAAAGCGCAATACCCCAAACTATCTACCGATGATTTACAATTAGCTGCTTTTATTCGGATGAACTTAACCACTAAAGATATTGCAGAACGCCTAAATCTATCTATACGAGGGGTAGAGACTCGCCGTTATCGTTTACGTAAGAAGTTGGGATTGAAAGGGAAGAAAGGGTTTGAGGCGGTTTTTAATAAGGTCTGATAGTATTAAAGCTTTTAATGTCGTGTTGAGATGTGTGATTTATTCAGTTAATTTTTGTAAAAAACAATTTAGGGACTCCGAAAAAAATAACCTACGCATTTTACTATAAATTTAATTTTATACTTCTTTCAAT
>CAYLSF010001213.1:0-2662 GCA_964385675.1 uncultured Saprospiraceae bacterium | reverse complement strand
GATAATGAGATGACGTATTTTCCAACTATTCTATCAGAAGCATAAATCGAAATCTCCCTATCAGTAACTGTATAATTAATATGAACCACACCATTATTGGAATTATTGACATAAGTATAATCTATTAAATCTTTAGCGATTGAGCCATTGATTTCTAATTTTCCATTGGTGGGTGAAGTTCCGATGCCCACATTTCCATTGATTTCGGTATTACCATTTTTATAGATAATTAAGGCATCAGAAAGGTTAGAAGAACTTGTTCCATTGCCAACTACTAATAAACGGTCATCATCATCCATACTTGAAGTGCTATTTGGTGTGTAATCCGTGTTGTAAGCACCTAAAGCAATTTCTGCATAAGACTTAGCCGTAGTACCCACTCCAAAAGTAGTAGATAAACTTCCGCTTGCTACTGTACCTGTTCCAAAAGCTATCGCATTTGTACCTGATGCTCCATTTTATAATCCAAAAACGATAGCATAATCGCCCGAAGCGGTGCTTGAAGAACCAAAAGCTGTTGAATAATCACCCGACGCTTTCGTATCAATTCCAAATGCCGTAGAGTAATTACCTAAATCGCTTTCGTCCCAATAAGAGCTACTAACTGCACCTGCTCGAAATGCGGCTTTACTATTGTCAAAAAAGAATTTGGCTTCTATTCCCGAACTATGGTCTAATGTACTTGTTCCAAATAGAAAATCATCACTGTTAGTAATAGATGATGTCAGACCATTTTCGGATATAAAGCCTGCATTATTATCTGACCAAGAAACTGTACCATTACCATCGGTCATAAGTATTTGGTCGGAACTTCCGTCCGTTGTAGGAAAAGCATAATTTCCAGCAATGTTTAGAGTACCATTTATTTGAAGCAGATTGTTATTAAATTCACCATAAATTAGTGGCGAAGTAGAGTTACTATTTTCGATGTATAACTTGTTATTGCCTGTTGCATTATAACCTGCGAAATTACCGATAAATACATTTCCATAACCATTATTATTAACTCCCGCACTATGTCCTAAAAATGTATTATACTCACCAGTACTATTTTTCCCTGCGGCATCTCCTAAAAACGTATTAAAATTACCATAGACGTTATAGTATCCTGCATTTGTTCCAATAATAACATTGCTATTTCCTATATTTGAATAACCTGCATTTTCACCAATAAAAATAGAAGGCGTATCAATGTCGGTAGAATATCCTGCATTTTTACCAATACTAATATCATTTTCAAAATAGATACGTCCTTGATTATTACTGTTTAATTCAAATCTTAGAGCTTCCGTACCACCCAAATCAAATCGAATAATATCTTCATCGCTACTTTCTTCTACTTGTATTTTCGTATCATTATCTGCATCAGACAAATAGTTTATACTTACATCTGCCCAGGATAATGTACCGTTTCCATCAGTAGTTAAAAATTGAGAAGTGTTTCCGTCTGTTGTTGGAAAGACATAATTTCCAGCAATATTTAGAGTGCCATTGATTTGAAGCAAATCATTATCAAATTCGCCATAGATAAGTGGAGACGAAGAATTACTATTTTCAATATAGAGCTTACTGTCACCTAACTCTGAATAACCTGCTTGATAACCTATGAAAACATTTTTATCACCTGTATTTAGATAACCTGATTGATTTCCTAACAATGTATTGTAATTGCCCGTACTTTGATAACCTGCGTTATTCCCTAAAATGACATTTTGTGTTCCATATACATTACTATATCCTGTATATTGTCCGATAAAGAGATTTTCTGAGCCTTGATTAGAATAACCTGCATTTTTACCTATAAAAATGCTTGGCGTATCTACTTTAGAAGAGTAACCTGCATTTTCGCCAATACTAATATCTTCCCAAAAGTAAATTCGACCTAGATTATTTGAATTAGCTTCAAATCTTATAACTTCCGTTCCATCCAAGTCAAATCGGATAATATCTTCATCGCTGCTTTCTTCGACTTGGATTTTTGTATCGCCATTTGCATCTTGTAGTGCTATTCCTGATGTTATGAATGAGCCGTCAACAAAGTGTAGCGTATCAATGTAAGATAAATTTATACTTGCGTCTGTAACATCATTGGTATTAATATTGATAATGTTGCCTTCAAATGTTATAGGGATTTTATTGTAAACTCGGAATACTAAATCTGTATCAGCATCGTCAGTTCTTCCGTCAGCATAAGGATTAGAAGCAATCGAATATAACTCAAACGTACTTGATACTGTATCTTCTATCGAAAAAGTATATAGATTACCACTTGTTAATGATATAGAGTCATCAGAAAAATCAAATGTTTGCCAACCAGTGCCGATGCTACCTAATTGCATCTCTGTCAAAAGAACGCCCGATGTGCCTTCTCCTTCGTAAACACTAATTTTACCTCCGTCAAAGGTAAAATTAGTAAAGTCACTTATAGAGGTATTAAAATTAGCTTGAATTTGATATAAATATCCAGAGTAATTTGACGTAAAAGATTGCCAAAGCGTATCGTTCAATGATGAACCCATTATACTTGTTTGTGAGACATCTAATACAACCTCTTCATTTCCAAAATTTAATACTAATCCATTGCTATCCAAATTATTTAAACTTGATAAATCTACAGTGTTACCATCAAGAATAGTTAAAGTATTATTTTCAAAAGTAAGCG
>CAYLSF010001212.1:0-2667 GCA_964385675.1 uncultured Saprospiraceae bacterium | reverse complement strand
AGGTTTTTGTTGACTCATACTATTTTAAAATTCCAATTTCCAAGCACCAAATTCCAAAATGAAGACATGGTACATTAGTAACTTATTCTAGACTATTACAAAAGTATTATTTTTTAACATTTAAAATAAACGATTGCATAAAATTGTCTGAAACAGTCAAATGGAAGTATCTAAAAATTCCATTCGCTAATTCATTAATCTCCTAACTTTCTCTAGGAATAATTTCTGTTTCTTCCGCAAAATATTGAGCAAAACGTTGCATATCGCCAGCTAGTTTTTGATTTTTGGTTGCTCTAAAATACGTATCTGCTAACGACTTAAGCGTTTGATACATAAAGCGATCCATTTCTACAACTTGCATCTCTTTTGTCCACAAATCAATCTTTAGTGTATCCTTATAGTCCTTATCAAACATAGATAACAGTAAGGCTTTACATTCCTGCTTTTTTGGACTATCTGTCGCACTCCAATACATTTCAATCGGCATTCTTTCCTTATCTAAACCCAATTGTATATTGATACTTTTTTTATGCGTTGCTTTTTTTGACATTTTTGTTCGTTATCGGTTGTCAGTTATCGGTTATCTTTCTCTAAATAGATAACGGACAACAAACAACTAATTAATATTTCTGTAATGCACTAGATTCATGAATGTGTACGCCACTATCCATGCCTTGTGCTAATTCTATCATAGCTTTAGCGACTTGTTCGGCTTCAATCGGTCTGTAATTACCGAGCCAGTCACTTGCAAAATTATCTACGGTTCTCGCTAATCGAATCGCTAGAGATTCTAATAATCTACTTTCTTTACGTTGCCCTAATAGTAAAGAAGGACGAATAATATGTATCGCCCAAAAATCCAATAATTGAATGGCGGTTTCGAGTTGTCCTTTTACTTGCGTGTAAAAAAACATCGAATCTTTATCCGCACCAATAGAAGAAATTAATAAAAATTGATTGACACCATTATTAGAAGCGAATTTAGCTAATTGAAAAATATAGGTATAGTCAACTTTTCGAAATGCATCTTTACTACCTGCTTTCTGACGCGTTGTGCCTAAGCAACAAAATAAATCATCGCCTTCAATTAAATGCTTGTATTCCTCTAATTGGTCAAAATCAATGTTATAATTTGTGATTTTAGGATCTTCTAACGTTAAAGGTCGCCTAGTAAAAGCAATGACTGAACCATACAAGGGAGAAGCCACTAATTGACGCAAGCACGCTTGCCCAACTAGTCCTGTAGCTCCAAATAGTATGGCTGTTTTTTCAGCTTTTTTTAATGCAATCATCGCACAAAATTACAATTTTTTTTGGACACAGCGTACACAAAGAAGCCTGTTCTCAACTAGATTGGGAAACACAGAGAAACACGAAGTATTCTTTATATAAAAATTTTATGAAGAAAAATTAATAGTTAACAATTAATAATTAACACTTAAAAACTGTTTACCCACAGAGCTTTTTTTGTCTTCAATCACATTTTGACGAAGCCATTCTGTTAGTAATACACCATTTTGTTCGCATTTATAATATGCTCGATTTAGAAAAGTATGTGGTGTATCGTGCCGCTTGTCATTGAATTTATAATTGGTTACGAAATACCGATAATCCAAATCGGTTTGAGCGATTTCTGCTACCATTTCAGTCATTTGTCTTGACCAATTTTTGATATATTCATGGTCTTCTCTAGAATGCTCATTGGCAATAGCCCAAAATTGCGTCAATACAAAATCGTATAAAGAATTGATTTGTAAATACGTGATATTAGAATTGCGAGGAGCATTTAGATAGGCTTCTTTGACGGCATCATTTTTCATTTCAAACCCAAAGGTTTCATTCCAATCGACTTGCCAAGTAGAATCTAAGATTTGACTCCATTTACCAGAATAAACATAAGAGCAATCCGCTAATTGATAGACTTTGGATTGATTATAAGTTTCTGCAATAGATTGACTATAAAATAGAGATGCAAAACCACCCGCACTACTTCCTGATAATAAAATCTTATTCGGATTCTTAAAATGTTGTTGTATCCATTTTAAGGCTTCTTGTACGTTATTTTGTCCATTATGAAATACTTGTCTTGATTGTTCTTCATAACTGTATTCATTAACTGCATTACCAATATGAATATCACCTGTGCAATAAGGAATAAAAACTATATTCCAATCTTGAAAAGGATTTTCTGGATTATCATTATCAAATACCCCTTTCATAAAATTGGGTAATCCTTTTGGAATTTTATCAATATAATAAGACGTTACTTTACGATAAGCCCCCATTTTCACAGCCGTAGAAAGATTAAATTCAATAGGTGTCGTACAGGTTTCATCGTCCCAACACGCTCCACCTCCTGCAAAATGGATAATTAAATTATTCGTTTTACCCCGTTTAGACATTAGATAATATTCACTACTATCGCTACAAAAAGTGGCATCAGACAACCCAATTTTATTCCATTCATAATAAGGTGTTTCTGCAAAATTGGTTAGTGTAGCCATTTTGGAATTACAACTGCTTAATAAAATTGCAAAACTCAAAATCCAATAAAAGGTTCTTATATTCATAGTATTTTCATTAGTCTATTTAGGAGAAGTAAGTTCTTTAAAAGAACTTACTTCTCCACAGGAGATCACAGACTACACTAATTTTTTTACAACAAAC
>CAYLSF010001211.1:0-2667 GCA_964385675.1 uncultured Saprospiraceae bacterium | reverse complement strand
TTATGAAATTTGAATATATATCAATTAAAATTATAGCATATATAGTTATTATTCTAGCTTTACTGTTTTCAAATACAGGAAACGCTCAAACTTATACTGTTGTAAATGTAACACCTGGCAATCCTTATGTGATTACGCTACAAGATTCCTACGGGCAGACATTCAACAGAAACTGTATCGATCCAAGTTCTTCTGTGCCTACTATTGGTGCTATCTATTTTTGGACAGGTTCTTTCTTTCAAAATTCTTTTATTCCATATCCTGCTAACCAACGATTTGGTGGACCAGCACCTCCAGGACCTCCTTGTTCTAATAACTTTCCAGTAACTTGTGAATATCGAATCAATGGAACAGGTGGCTGGAATTTAGGGGATTGTTCAGCAGTATTATGTCAAGGACAACGATTAGACTTATCGGTTAATCCCAACGGTATGGCATCATATCAATGGAGCGGCCCAAATGGTTTTTCAGCTAATGGAAATTCTGATGGAAATGTACTGGTTTCCAATAGTGTTACGCCAAGTATGGGGGGAACATATACGGTAGTCGTAACGGATAATTTTGGTTGTACATCTACAAAATCTTTAACCGTTCAAGTCAATTCAAATCCTACATTAATTTGTGAATATCGAATCAATGGAACAGGTAGTTGGAACTTAGGAGACTGTTCGGCAGTAGTGTGTCAGGGACAAAAATTAGAATTAGGGGCTAACCCCAACGGTATGGCATCGTATCAATGGAGTGGACCAAACGGGTTTTCTGGTTTTGGAAATTCTGATGGAAATATTTTGGTTTCCAATAGTATTACCTCAAGTATGGCAGGAACATATACTGTGATAGGAACCGATCATAATGGCTGTACATCCACAAAATCTATGACGGTTCAAGTTAATTTTGCAACTGCAGGCTCCATATCAGGTAATCAAACCAGTTGTGGAAGCTATAATCCTTCCAATATTACTTCTACGGCCTCTAGTGGAGGTTCGGGTAGTTTACAGTATCGATGGGAATATAGAAATGGAACGAGTGGGAGCTGGTTATTAATTAGTGGAGCAACAGGCTCAACTTACAATCCACCAACTATTACTCAAACACGCCAATATCGCCGAGGAGCAAGAAGGGGTGTTTGTAGTAGTTGGCTTTATTCCAACGTTGTTACAAAAATAGTGATACCTAATTTTACAAATGCAGGTTCTATATCAGGTAATCAAACCAATTGCGGAAGCTATGATCCTTCTAATATTACCTCTACGGTTAATCCTAGTGGTGGTTCAGGTTCTGCACAATACCGATGGGAATATAGAAATGGAACAAGTGGGAGTTGGTTAATAATTAGTGGAGCAACAGGATTAACATATAACCCACCAAGCATCTCTCAAACACGGCAGTATCGTAGAGGGGCAAGACGTGTTAATTGTAGTAGTTGGCTTTATTCTAATATTGTCACAAAAACGGTTGATCAAGGGAATCTAGTCGTTGACGCAGGTAATGACCAAAGTTATTGTTTAGGAGAAGGCTTTATTAGTACCGTTATTTCAGCATCGGGAAGTGGTGGTACGCCACCTTATGTTTATACTTGGAATAATGGCTTAGGAACTGGACAAAATAAGATGATTTCGAACTTGATTACAACTACCACTTATACCGTCACGATGACTGATGCCAATGGTTGTACGACAACAGATCAAGTAACCATTACCATTAATGATTTTCCAGATATTCAGTTTATAGTAACAAATCCTAATTGCGGAGTGAATGATGGTATGATTACTTTTAATTTCCCTGATCATCCAACTCGTACGAGTATCGAAGTGAGTTTTGATGGGGGCAACACTTATCAACAACAATTTGCCGATAATCTGGGAACAAAAACGTACAGTAATCGCTCCGCAGGGATTTATCCAATCTATGTACGCTGGGGTAACGATGAATGTCCACTATTTATAGGAAGAGCAATTTTACAAAACAACCAAAATGTAAAAGTAGGTATTAACGCAGACGATTATGTTTGTATCGGAAATAGTACGACTTTAAATGCTTTTGGTGACAATGGGGCTACACCATTTAATTTTACGTGGTTTAATGGTGTTGGTAGTGGAAGTTTAGTTATGGTTAGCCCAACAACGACAACAACTTATACTGTTCAAGCATTTGATGCAAATGGCTGTGTTGCCTACAAAAGTGTAACAATTATGGCTGACCCTTGTGGTGAAATTTGTAATAATGGTATTGATGATGATGGTGATGGTGCGATAGATTGTGATGATATAGATTGTGTACCTGATAAATCTGGTGCAATACAAAATAACTAAAGGTAAATATTAAAAAGTGAGGTTATTGATATTTGATTAGCTACTTAAATACGACTAAAATATATTTTATATAAACTAGTCCTCTTTCTTTCTGCTAAAAGATAAATTGTAATGAATCTATCAAGGGGACTAGTTTTCAACGTAGAAAATACTTACCACTCGATACAATACACACCATGCTGATGTTTGATGTCTAATGTAGCTCGTTGATTTTGTAGTTGATTTCGTTTTGCTTCAAATGACATTCTGCAACTTGTCACATAGCGAAAACCTCCTTTAACGGTTTGAGCCGTTTTTGTAGAAAGTGCATTTGCCTTAAAATGCGATAAATTATCTCTCTTCATTGTTAATAGCT
>CAYLSF010001210.1:0-2667 GCA_964385675.1 uncultured Saprospiraceae bacterium | reverse complement strand
CCGTCCAGGTAAAGTTGATCTCGACTGCATTTCTTTCTATTTTTTGATAATTTTCAATACTGATACTATACACTACACAGTCCGTTATTGCCTGAAAATTCCATTTAGATGGGGCTTCTACCAAAAAGCTAGAGAGGTCGCTAAGAATTTGTCCTTGCCAAAATACCCAATGGGTTACCGTCTTTTTTGCTGTCTGAAAATAGCACCGTACATATCCTGACTCTAGCACAATCATTTTTTTACAATATCCTCCTTTTTTCACTAAAAAATTGCCTTTAGGCATTATTTCTCGCTGAAATAAAGGCGTGATTTGCTTTGCTTTCAACAAAGGCATCCCAATCTGATGTTGTAAATAATGGTCTAGGACAGTCATTGGATATTTTGGGTTAAAAATATTAATCTTTTAGAGAGGAAAGTAGTTATAAGTTTAATAACTAGAATTAGAGAATGAAAATAAAGCTATTCAAATATAGACGAGCAAAAATAGTGGAGGTTGCTCTTTTCATCATTTTTATTACTGTTTCAGTAGGATATATAATGCTAGAAGGAGACAGCAGATTTTTAGATATATTAATTGCTATTGGAATAACTTTATTTATTGTGACTTTCATATCATTTACTAGAGCTGTAAATGAGCATTATGAACTAACTCATTATAGTTTAAATATTTATAAAAGAATTGGAAAATCTACAATTCTTCCCTTTGACAAAATCTTAAAAGCTGTAGTCATTGAAAATAGAGATACCTATGAGCTGACTATGGGAATTTATGATAAGAAGGATAAGTATGAAATTATCTTAAATGAATTACAAGAAGAAGATGAATTTATCCGTCAAATGGAATCTATTGCTACTAATCATAATTTCAACATTACTTATTACGATGAAAATAGGCAATTGGTTAAAAATCTCAGAAAGCAATTAGAACATGGTAAGCAATCTCAGAGAAGTCGGAAAAAGAAAAATCAATAAGATAACTTGCGGAATGTGGTTGAAAAAGAGTAGATTCCGCAGTTTATCATTGAATAAGTTGCGGAATCTATGTATTTTTATATAGATTCCGCAACTTATTTATTTTAAAATGATTGGACGTACTAAGGAAATTGAGATACTAAAAACGGCTTATCAATCGGATAGACCCGAATTAATTGCTGTAATCGGTCGGAGACGTGTTGGTAAAACCTATTTGATTCGTACTTTTTTTAAAGAGCGAATTAATTTTGAAATGGTGGGCTTGAAAGACGGGGTAAAAGAGCAGCAATTAAGAAATTTTGCATATAGTTTAAAAGATGTTCAACCTAATTATGATATTCATAATCCGCCTAAGGATTGGTTAGAAGCGTTTTTTCATTTAAAAACTTATTTGGAGAGCATTAAAGAAGAAGGCAAAAAACAGGTGATTTTTATAGATGAATTACCGTGGATTGCTACGGCTAAATCAGATTTCTTGACGGGGTTTGGTTTCTTTTGGAATAGTTATGCTTCTAAAAATAATATTTTGGTGGTCATTTGTGGCTCGGCTACTGCATGGATGATTAAGCGAATTATCAATAATAAGGGGGGATTGCATAATCGAGTTACTCGTAAAGTTACCCTTCAACCCTTTTCATTGAGTGAGGTAGAAACCTATTTTAAAAGCCGAAATATTACGTTTAATCGGTATCAACTGTTACAATTGTACATGACAATGGGTGGTATTCCGCATTATTTGGATCAAGTACAAGGTGGAAAAAGTGCCATTCAAAATATTGATGATATTTGCTTTGATCCACAAGGATTACTCCGTACCGAATTTGACAATTTATATAGTTCGTTATTTTCCAATCCAGAGCGATATGAAATTATTGTACAAGCCCTAGCTACTACTTGGAAGGGTTTGAGTCGTACCGAAATATTACAAAAAACAAAACTCAAAGATGGAGGTGGTATTTCTACTATTTTACAAGAATTGGAACAGTCTGGATTTATTACATCCTACACGGCTTTTGATAAAAAGAAAAAAGACACTTTGTATCGTCTGACAGATAATTACTCGCTGTTTTATATTAAGTTTATTCGTCCTCTAGCTCCAAAGGAAAAAGGGGAATGGTTGACCCTAAGTCAAAAACAATCGTGGATAACGTGGAGTGGTTATGCCTTTGAAAATATTTGCTTACAACATATTGATAAAATAAAAGCAGCCTTAGGCATTGCTGCGGTTTATACTCGACAATTGAGTTTTGTAGCCAAAGCTACGGACACACACAAAGGTACTCAAATTGATTTATTGATTGATAGACAAGATAATGTTATTACGATTTGCGAAATCAAATTCTATAATGACATAATGACCTTAACTAAAGCCGATGCGATTACCCTAGAACAAAAAAAGCGAGTCTTCCGAAAAGTAACTAAAACCAAAAAGCAATTATTTGTTGCTTTAATTGCGACCTATGGTTTACATCCTAATTCGCATAGTATTGGATTGATTGATAATGTGTTGGATATGGATTGTTTGTTTTAAGAAATAATGATTAGTATTGGAAATGTTATTAGTTATATTGAAAGGAATTAGATTTGTTCTGTTATAAATAATTGATTACCAGTTACTACGAATGCAATAAATCTAGTATCTTAGTTTTAAGACATATTGTTAAAGAATAGGGTATAATTCTATTAGAGTAGAAT
>CAYLSF010001209.1:0-2669 GCA_964385675.1 uncultured Saprospiraceae bacterium | reverse complement strand
CATATCTTTTTTAAAAATTTTAAACATAGTCTAATAACAAATAAAGGGTTTGCTATTTTTAGACATATGCCTCAAGAATCTGAAAAGCTAACATTAATGTTTGATTTTAAAGAAAGTTTTACCGCTAAAGAAAGTTGCTCTGGAATTATTTATCTCTCCAATAAACCTAATTAACTTCCACATTTCTAGCTCTCAAATAACGATACAATATAGGCTTAGAAATATCTAAATGGTTACAAATCTCTTTGATAGAACGCTCTTTTTCTTTATACAAACTTTCAGCTAGATGAACTTTGTCTTGTGCCTTTTTTATATCAACTAATGGTAGTGAACTGACGAATATCCGCAATGAAATGGCGTATGACCATGCAGGGCGATTGCTCAATACCTCACATAAAATAGGGGAACAGGAAAAAATCCAAATCGTAGCCCACCGTTACGATGATAGAGGACAATTGATAGAAAAGCGACTACATTCAACTAATGAAGGAGATAATTTTCTTCAAAATGTAGATTATCGCTATAACATTAGAGGATGGTTGACGGATATTAATGATATAAATTTTAGTGGATTGATACAAGTGAAATTGGCTGCCGAAACCTATCCTCAACTAAATTGAGAATTATACAAAGCTTGGTGCGAATATCCATATCCCAAAATAATTCAATTCAGTATGACTTCTACAATTCAATTGGCTAGGGATTGCATCAACTGATGACTCATGAGTAGTGTAAGTTAAATTATCTTCAAATATTTTCATACTTCCATTGAGTACTGTACTAAATGCTAAGCCTAATTTCATTATATTAAAATAACGTCCCTTGCTTATAAAAACGAACACCTTCTAGTTTAAGTAAAGCCTCTTTTCGCTCCAAGCCCCATGCAAAACCCCGTAAATCTCCATCTTTACCAATCACTCTATGACATGGCACAACAATACCTATCGGATTACTCCCTACTGCTTTTCCAATAGCTTGAGAAGCTCCTTTAGACTTTCCTAATTGAGTCGCAATAGCTGAATACGTTGTTGTTTTGCCGTAAGGGATTTGTAACAACACTTTCCAAACCGATTGATAAAACTCAGAAGTCCCTGACCAATCAAAAGGTATATCAAAAGTAATTTGCTCCCCTTTGAAATACCGACTTAATTGCTCCATACAAGCTATTGTATATTCGTTCGGTTCAGGCGTTTCTTTTTCCGTTACATAACAAACCGAGCGAAGCCCTGTATCACTTGCCGTAATTTCCAAAATTCCATCAGGTGTATCTAAATAATCTTTCATATTGATTTCAGGTATTTGATTTCGGATATTAATTATACTAAAATCCGTTACTAATTTATATGATATAGATTACTCAGCAATAAAGCAATAAAGCAATAAAGCAATAAAGCAATCTATTTATTTTTTGTGTCGATTTCTCAATAGTTCAACCACTTCCTCTAATCTATACCCCTTTTGTGCTAAAAGCACTTCAAAATGATACCACAAATCTGCCGCCTCATTCAGAAATAAAACTTTATTATCATCTTTGGCTTCAATGATTAATTCAACCGCTTCTTCCCCGACCTTTTGTGTGATTTTATTGATGCCTCTTTGAAATAAAGTAGTAGTATAAGAACTTTGATTTGGATTATTTTTTCTATCCAAAATCACTTCTTCTAATTCATATAGAAAGGCATCCCCTGTGTTTTTTTCAAAAAAACAGGTATCCGCTCCAGTATGACATACTGGACCGACAGGATTTACTTTTATTAATAAAGTATCTTTATCACAATCAGCCGTAAGAGATACCACGTTTAGGAAATTTCCAGAAGTCTCTCCTTTTGTCCAAAGTCGTTTTTTTGTACGACTGAAAAACGTAACTTTTCCCTCCTTTTGTGTTTTTTGTAATGCCTCCTCGTTCATATACCCCAGCATCAACACCTTATTTGTTTTGGCATCTTGTATGATTGCTGGAATTAATCCATTAACCTTTTCAAAATTTAATTGCATACGATCTAATTTTGAAGCAAAGGTAAAGGTGATTTTATTATAAATCACTATTGATTCAACTTAAAATCCATTAAAAATGAAAATAGCTTATATTCTATTCGATGGCATTACAATGTTAGATTTCATTGGAATTTATGACCCCGTTTCAAGGTTACAATCCATGAATTTCATGGAAATCCATTGGGATATTTGTGCGATGTCTCCGAGCATTAAAGATAGTTTTGGTTTAGAAACCGTTACACCTAATGTTCAAAATGATTTGAGCGGCTATGATGCCATCATTATACCAGGAGGATTTGGTACTCGTATTTTAATGGATAATGTACCGTTTATTCAATGGTTACAAACCGCATCTGATACTGCTTATAAAATTTCAATCTGTACAGGAAGTTTACTCTTAGGAGCAGCGGGTTTTCTAAAAGACAAGCAAGCCACCACACATTTTGACAATTATGAAACGTTAAAACCATTTTGTAAAACAGTCCTCAAAAAACGGATAGTTGAAGATGGTAATGTCATTACAGCCGGAGCAGTAGCCTCATCGCTAGATTTAGGACTTTTTCTTTGTGAAAAATGGATAAATACTGAAGTTCGACAAATCATTCAAAAACGTATGGATTATTTTTATAAAAATCCTACCGAAAAACAACCAATATAAAAAACTGAATATCAAG
>CAYLSF010001208.1:0-2677 GCA_964385675.1 uncultured Saprospiraceae bacterium | reverse complement strand
GCCATCTTGCGTATTTGTAAATTACCATCATCTGTACTCGCCCAAATCACACCATCTTTTACTGGACTCGGAGCAATTGCTAAAATAGTCGTAAAGTTTTCTGCACCTGTTACATCCAACGTCAATCCACCACTATTTCCATACGTTTGTTTCGTAGAGTCATTGGTCGTTAAATCAGGTGAAATAATTTCCCAAGATTGCCCTTGATCTAAACTAACATGAACATACTGACTTCCAAAATATAAGCCTTTGGTGTTGAAAGGGTGTTGTGCGATAGCTGCATTCCAATTAAAGCGTAGTTTTTTACCTTCTGGATGAAATGGCTTAACCGAACGCTGCTGACCTGACTCTCTATCGTAACGCCCCACGTTTCCACCTTGCCACATCGCATATCCATAACGACTATTTTCCGGGTCTGGCACAACATCAAATCCATCACCAAACATCACCTCTCTCCAATCTGCATTACGGATTCCGCCTCTTTTCCAAACGGCATGCGGTCCAACCCATGAACCATTATCTTGCATTCCCCCATAGATATTGTATGGAATTTCCATATCATGGTTGATGTGATAAAACTGTGCAACAGGAATATTTTCAATAAAACGCCAGTTCTTACCGCCGTCTCTTGAAATATTCAATCCTCCATCATTACCATTGATAATATAATCTGAATTGTCAGGATGAATCCAAAACGCATGATGATCAGGGTGTACACCTTTTCCATAATCTAAAATGGTTTTGAATGTCTTACCTGCATCTTCACTTTTAGAGACATAGGACCATAAATTCCAAATCCGATTTTCGTTTTGTGGATCAACATAAATTTCTGCATAATAAAATGGACGATTTCCAATATTCTTTTGAGACACTAATGACCATTTAAATCCACCATCAGTTGATTTATACAATCCATTTTTCTTGGCTTCCACTAGTGCATATACAATATTCGGTTTTGATGGTGCAATCGCAATACCAATACGACCTAAGTTTCCTTTTGGTAAACCATCTTTATCCGTGCGTTTTTCCCATGTTTTACCACCATCATGTGTGATATATAATCCAGAACCTTTTCCACCTGAATTAAAAAACCATGGCTCACGACCGTATTCCCACATCGCTGCCATCAATTTATTTGGATTAGAAGGATCAACCACTAAATCTGCACAACCTACACCATCATTGACGTACAAGATTTTTTCCCATGTCTTTCCGCCATCTGTTGTTTTAAAAACCCCTCTTTCCTTATTCTTACCCCAAATTGAACCCAATGAACCTACATACACAACATCGGGATTATCTCTATCAATAATAATACGGTGGATAGTCTTGGTTTCTTTTAACCCCATGTATGTCCAATTTTTCCCACCGTCCAAACTTTTATAAATTCCTGCCCCACTATTGTGTGAGTTACGAGGATTTCCTTCTCCTGTACCCACCCAAATCACCGATGGATTTGATTGCTGAATCGCTACTGCACCAATCGCTTGTAAAGGTTGCTTATCAAAGATTGGCTTCCAAGTGATACCACCACTATTTGAGTGCCACACTCCTCCTGACGCTGTACCTACGTAAATATTCTCTGGTGCAGCATGATTGACCGCAATAGAAGTTACCCGTCCACTCATCCCTGCAGGCCCAATACTGCGAGGCGACATCGCTTTAAATTCTTTTACATTAATATCTTGTGCCAATAGCCCAAAAGAAAGGAATAGACAGGCTATAACCATAAGGTTTTGTAGTTTCATCATATAGCTGTTTTTCTAGTTGTTTCGTTTATCGAAAAATAGGGTTGTGAAGGTACGGACATCCTATTGAATTTCCAATTCACAAATCGTGAGACGTTAACGTATAACTTTTGTTGACCAAGCTATGAATTTTTAAAATAGAAAAAGCGACTTCAGAAGGTCTCTAAAGTCGCTTTTTTAAACTCACTACCGTCTCCTTCTCTTCAATATCTATATTTTTTAGTACAATCAACTATGCTTCGTCATCAGGGTTAAACTGAAAAACAGTTTGTGGATCTTTTAGATTTTCTACTTTTGAATAAATATCCGCCATCTTTAACGTAACATCAATCGATTTAAAATAAACCTCCTTATCTAAACCAATATAGGTTTTCATTAACCAGCCATCTTCTGTTTTAGTCAGTACATCAATAACGGGAGTATATTGATTCACTAAAACATACTCTTGAAAAGAAGATAGTGATTGATATTTGTAGAATTTGCCTCCTTTATCATAACGTTCTGTCGAATCAGAAAGTACCTCAAAGATTATCATAGGATTCATTAAGGCTTGATTTTTATACATTTCTCGTTCTCCAATTAGAGCGGAGGTGTCTGCAAATACCACATGATTATATTTTGGTAAATAAATTTTTTGATCATTATTAAAGACTTGCAAATCTTTCCTTTGCATTGAAATCAAAAATAGCAATGAACTTATTGCCAAATGAATAACACCATGTTCGTAACTTCCTCCAGCCATTGTTACAATTTTTCCATTTCTAAATTCACTTTTATATGCAGCTCTTGCTTCCCGTACAATATACTCATCCAAAGTATATTCCTTAATCAACTGCTTCGCTATTGTTTCAGCTACCATAGATTTTTAATTTAATAAATTTCAATATCGTGATTTTTGGTGGAATTTGAAAATATTAGCGGTTTATCCT
>CAYLSF010001207.1:0-2678 GCA_964385675.1 uncultured Saprospiraceae bacterium | reverse complement strand
TTCGTCTGAAAGGCTTTGACTTGGAAAACCCTAAAACTTTATTTTATTACTTTAAAACATTTATTTAATGAAAAACCTGTATTTAACTTTTGCAGTTATTACTTCAATTATATTGACAATAGCGTGTGAAAACAAAAATGTTGATGAGTCGATAACTCAAAACCAAAAGATATTCAAAATTGAATTAGATCCAACTCAGTCATTTTTGACAGACTCGACTAAAATTAATGAGTGGATAGCGTCGAATGATACAACAGCTATGGCTAAACACGCTTGGAAAATTTGGAAATATCTAACACATGAGACTTCCATAAAAGATAAATTTGGAAATAAAATTCGCCGTTTTGAAGCTTGGGCAACCGATTATGAATTAGCAGCAATAGCTACCTCTCCCAATCCACTATTAGCTTATCAAAATTTAGTAAGAGATCACCGTGGACAAATTGACGAACACTCGCAGCATTTTGATAGTGACTCTGCATTACCAACGCATGAGTATGTAAAATATAATTTTCATGCGTCCATACATGCTTTGAAAAATGGATTATTTAATCCTTCAAAATTACGTGAATATTCTAAAGATATTCCTGACTTTCCTTCAACCTCGGTAGTGATTAAGCCTGCTTTTGTTCATGTGTCTGCTAATGATATTAAAGACCAAAAAATATATAAACTATACGCATGGCCAGGTGAGAAAAAAGGGAAAGACATAGGGTTTCCGCCAAATAAATGGGAGAACTATGTTTTTGTTGATTTTAATAATAAAAATGGTAGTACCTCAGGAGATTCAAGTATTAAATGTGATGGATGTGTTTATAATTTAGATGATTTTATTCATTGGCGTGTATCCAAAAGAGATGTGGAGTTTAATAATAGTCAAATACAAAAAGTAAATTTTGGTCCTGAAAGAATCGATACGCTCAAGGCAGGAGATTATATGATATTGCTAGGAATGCATGTGACAACTCGTGAAATAAAACGCTGGACTTGGCAGAGTTATTGGTGGTCGCCTACTCCAAACTTGCCTAAAAAACCTAGCGATACCGCTTATGCTAAGGCTAGAAAAAATATAGTAAAAGGAGCTCCTGCTCATTATGCTGTTACAATTGCTTATGATATGATTAAAGCAGAAGGTGATAATAAATTGACTCCGTATGGTGGTGGAAATGGTAAAGGTGAAGCTATTCTCGCTTATAATCCTTATTTAGAAGCTAAATTTAGTGATGAAGGGATAAAGCTTAATGATAAAAAATACTATGGTGCTATAGAAGAAGGAGGGAAAATCATTACAAATAAGACAGGTATGCAGACCAATTGTATGAGTTGTCATGCTGGAGCTAATTATTTTGTTGATGCAACAGATACAATTAGATTTAAAAAAACATTCATAGCAGATACCTATGTTGATTTAGAAAAAGATGAATTTTATGCTATAGATTCACTAGGTACTACTCCATTTGGACTGAAACCCTTATACCCTAATGATATAAATTATACTAGAACAGATTTCTTGTGGTCAATTCCATTTATTGCAAGTAAAAAGAAGTAAATTAATTTAAACAATTGGCAAGAGTCTAATTTAAAAGATAGACTCTTGCCAAGTTTAATTATCTCGAAGTACCACCATCAATAGGCAAACAAACTCCTGTAACAAAAGAAGACTCGTCAGAAGCTAGATACAAATAACCATACGCAATATCAATTGGCTCCGCTAACTTACGAACTGGAATTTGATTAATCGCTTGATTACGAATATGTTCAGGAATCATATTTGTCATTTCTGTAATCGTATAACCTGGAGCGATACAATTAGCAGTAATTCCATACTTACCTAATTCTAATGCCCATGTTTTCGTCATACCAATGATACCCGCTTTGGTTGCTACATAGTTAGTTTGACCATAGTTTCCTCTGATCCCTACGGTAGAAGCTGCGGAAACGATTCTTCCATATCCTCTTTCTCTCATATAAGGCAATACCGCACGTGTACAATAGAATACACCCGTTAAGTTTACATTGATTACAGCATCCCATTCTGCATCACTCATTTTTGCTAAAGAGCGATCTTTTGTAATTCCTGCATTGTTGATTAAAATATCAATTTTTCCAAAATTCTCTGCTACGCCTTTCATTCCTGCTTCTACTGCTTCTTTATCCGTAATAGAGATTTTACGAAATTCTGCCTTTCCGCCTGCTGCATTAATTGCATCTGCTACGGCTTGCCCTTCATCTAATAAATCCCAAATACTAACGGCTGCACCTTCTTTCACAAATAATTCAGCTACGGCTTGTCCGATACCTCTTGCACCACCTGTAATAATGGCAACTTTATTTTCTAAACGCATGGTTCTATTTTATGACTAATTAGGTGTAAGGTGTAAGACGCAAGAAATCGCTTAATAGAAACTTAAACCGTAAACCTAAATAGTTTGTGATTTTGTAATGTTTTTTAATATTGGATACAAAAATAACTAAAGGTCTTAATGCAGCGAAAGGCGAGTTTGTTTATTAAAATGGTTTAATCAATGTTATATTTTTTAGCTAGCCCAATTCAAAAATCTCAATTAACAAATTTTAACACAATAAAACCTTATACTAGCGTTGTTTTTTTGACAATTACTAATTGACCTTTGATAAAATTTTAGTACTCGAAAGTCGATTGTCAAAGGTCGATTGTC
>CAYLSF010001206.1:0-2681 GCA_964385675.1 uncultured Saprospiraceae bacterium | reverse complement strand
AAAATAAAGATATAAACTTCAGTTACATCATTAAATATCAATATTGTACAACTTTTAGTTAAGTTTACTCAAATTTAACCTTCAAAATAAGCTCAAATTTGTATTATCAATTAATCATACAGTACAATATATTAGGCATAAGATTTAAGATTATTTGATTCCTTAAACCTAATACCTTGTACCTTCTATAAAAAATACCTTCTATGAAAGCGACAAATAAAACCACCCCGATAGCTATCGGGGCAACGATGATTCCAGACAATCAGCATAAAGACATTCCTGGAAATCCATCAACGGCTAAGAGTAGTACCGTACAATTAAGAAAAGAGGCTACTCCTGATACATTAAGAGTGTTAACCATGGAACAATGGAAGTTTTGGAAACACAATGGCTACATCGTTATCAAGAATGCGATTCCTCGTGAACAAGCCATGGCTACCGCAGATTTCCTTTGGGAATTTGAAGAAAAAGTAGCGGATGATAAATCTACTTGGTACTCTGCTCCTCGTGCCGAAATGAAAATGAAAGAATTAGCAGGAACAGGGATGGTTGAGGTTTATAATAATCAGCACCTTTGGAACAACCGTCAAATGCAAAGAGTATATGATTCGTTTGTAGATATTTGGGGAACGGAAAAACTTTGGGTGACGATAGATAGAGCGAATTTAAATTTTCCAATTCGTGAAGGACATAAGTATAATAGCTTTATTCACTGGGATTACGATCCAGAAACTAAACCTCAAAATGTACAAGGTGTACTAGCCCTTTGTGACCAAACGGATCAAAATATGGGTGGCTTCCAATGTATTCCGTGGTTATATAGAAATTATGATACTTGGAAACTAACACAACCAGAGGATAGAAATCACTTCAAACCAGATGTAACAGGTCTAGAAGATAAAATTGTAAAAGTACCGATGGAAGCGGGTGATTTATTGATTTTCAATAGTTCTGAGCCTCATGGTATTCGTGCGAATAATTCCGATAAAGTTCGTATTGCTCAATATATTTCTATGATGCCCGCTCAAGAAAATAATGATGCCTTAAAAGAATGGCGTGTAAATTCTTGGAAAAATAGAGTTGCACCAGAAGGGTATGCCTTCCCTGGAGATCCTAGAAATTGGGAGCAAACAAGATACGAAAGAGCCAAATTAAGTGAACTAGGAGAGAAATTATTAGGGTTGAGAAAATGGTAATTCGATTTCAGATTTAATATACAAAATTAGATAAGTTGTCTGGCATTTTTTAAATGCCAGACAACTATTGAAAGTCGCCTAACAGCATATTATGAATTTAAACCTTAAAGATAAAACGGCTTTCATTAGCGGTTCTACAGCAGGGATTGGTTTTGCTACTGCAAAAGCATTGCTAGAAGAAGGGGTAAAAGTTATTATCAATGGTCGTACAGAAGCATCGGTAAATACTGCTATTGAGCGATTAAAATCAGCTATTCCAACTGCAAATGTTAGTGGAATTGTAGCTGATTTTTCTAATATGGAACATCTTCAGAACATATACAATCAACTTCCTAGCGTCGATATACTCATCAATAATGTTGGTATTTATGCGTCTAAATCTTTTTTTGATACCACAGATGAAGATTGGCAGCGGCAAATAGAGGTCAATATTATGAGTGGTGTGCGATTATCTCGCCATTATTTACCAAAAATGCTTAAACAGAATTGGGGACGTATTATTTTTATTTCCAGCGAATGTGCTTCTCTTGTGCCCGAAGATTTAATTGCTTACAGCACAACTAAGGCAGCAATGTTAGCGGTTTCAAGAGGATTAGCTCAATTGACCAAAAGCACAGGTGTTACAGTCAATACTATTATTCCAGGTTCTACATTAACCGAAGGAGCAGAACAATTTTTAGCCAATTTAGCGGCACAAGAAAATAAAACACCTGCTCAAGCAGAAGCGGATTTCTTTAGTGAGGTACGCACTTCTTCTTTATTACAAAGATTTGCTACCGTAGAAGAAGTTGCCAATACAATTACCTATTTTGTGAGTCCTTTAGCTTCTGCTACAAATGGTGCTGCCATAAAAGTAGATGGTGGTAGCATGGGAGGAATTTTATAAATTACTGAGAAAAGAGAAACGAGCGTAGGGAACAGAGATTTCTCTCTATTCTCTACGCTCGCTTCTCTACTCTTAATTAATAACCATGAATAAAATCAGTCAATTTGTTTTAATCTTATTTGTTACTATTTCTTTATTAAATACTGCTTGTATGAATGAAGAGGTAGAAGAAACTATTCAAGCACCAACAACTCAAAACGAGACAGAAATGCCAGAAAAAGTATTACGCCATGTCGTTATTTTTAAATTTAAGGACGACGCACCTATCGAAGAAGTCGAAAAAATCAATACTGCTTTTAATGCCTTACCAGAAGCTATTCCAGAAATTAAAGATTTTGAGTGGGGGTTAAATGATAGTCCAGAAGATTTTCATCAAGGGTTTACGCATTGTTATATGTTAACTTTTGATTCAGAAGAGGCTAGAGATTCAGTTTACACGCCTCACCCTCAACATCAGGCTTTTGTGAAAAGTTTACAACCTCATTTGGAGAAAGTTTTTGTGGTGGATTATTGGACGAAATAGTTTTCCGTTGGTAGTTCTGACAGTAGGCTACTTTGATTGAACCGTAGAATATCGAATAACGAATATTGAACCTTAG
>CAYLSF010001205.1:0-2683 GCA_964385675.1 uncultured Saprospiraceae bacterium | reverse complement strand
ATTTGGGATTTGGGATTTGGGATTTGGGATTTGGGATTTGGGATTTGGGATTTGGAAAATCTAAACAAAAAAGGACGAAGTCTTACGACTTCGCCCCAGCTTACAATTTATTAAATCTATATTATCTCCAAAATTATATGTCCATTTTTCAGTAGAGAATTAACTATCAAAGTCAATAAATACTAAAAAGGACAGTTGGTACACCTATCAATCTTCTTTAAGACCACAGGTGGAACAGAACGCTCATCTACATTATAAGATGCATTGTTACAGTTAAAACGTGTACCGTCAATCAAACCTACTACTCTAAACTCGGTACGACGGTTACGCTGATGTTGTTCTTCTGTACAAGGTACTTCATCCACACATCCATTTGTAGGATTATTCTCTCCATAACCTTTCGCTTCTAAACGATTGCTTGAGATACCTTTTTTACGTAAATAACGAACAACAGATCTTGCTCTTCTTTGAGACAATCTATCATTGTATCGGTGAGACGCTCTAGCATCGGTATGAGAGCCAATTTCTACTACAAGCGTAGGATTATCTTCCAATATCTTAATCAATTCTGCTAAAGGCTCTTCTGCATCTGAACGGATATAGGATTTATCAAAATCATAGTAAATATGTTCTAAAATAAAACTTCTTGAAATCAAATCACAAGGTTCTGTTGTAGTAGTTGTATATCCAGAACCCTCTACATAACCAGGTTCTCCTGGTTGAGGCACATAGCCCGGCTCTCCTGGTTGAATAATAGTTCCATCAGGTCTAACATTAGGATTTTCACTAGCAATTGGTTTTGTTGGTTCTTCCACATATCTTCTCAAATAGAAGTCATGTTTAAAAGTTTTAGACTCTTTTAACCCTTTAGTACAATAAGGCTTATCCGTACTCACAGCTAAAAACTGATCTTTAGATGCTTTTAAAGAATAGCAACAATCTTCGTCTAATACAAAGTTATAACGACCATCCTCATCAGTCACAAAAGTCTGAATATCACCACCACAATCAGGCATTAATTCTACTTTCGCATCAGCTAAAGGCTCTCCTGTTTCTTCATTATAGACTACACCTTCTATCGCAAAATCTAAAGGACGACTTAAAGGAATTTTTACAAATAATCGCTCACCAGGCTTATAATCCTGCGTACAAGATTCTAACGCATTATCTTCATACGTTTCTTTACTACCAGTGAACGTACAACATTTATTTAGTGGTAATTCAATGGTTACCCGACCATTTGCTCCTGTTAACAACTCTAACCCAGAGCAGTCATTTAATACTGTTGCCCCTTCGATAGGATCATCTGTATTAGCATCATATACTAATACTTCTACCTTTACAACACTATATTTAAAACTATAAATATCATCACGACCAACCCCTCCTTCTCTATTTGAGGAGAAATAACCAAAATTTTCTTCCTCATTTAGAATAAGACCAAAATCATCTGCCTCTGTATTTAATGGTGCTCCTACATTCATTACAGGTCCCGGCACACCTTCATTATAATCCACATAATATACATCTAATAAGCCTAATCCAATATGACCATCAGATGAAAAATACATACGATTTGAAGAATGTATGTAAGGAAACACTTCGTGTCCTTCGGTATTGATACGAGGACCTAGATTGCGAGGAGGTGCCCAAGAACCATCTTCCATAACGGTATAATATAGATCCATACCACCAAAACCGCCTGGCATATCCGAAGAAAAATATAAGGTCTTTCCATCAGGTGCTAAAGATGGGTGAGCGACTGAATATTCATCAGAATTAAATGGCATCCCTTCTAAATTAGTCCACTTATCGCCCTGTACTTCTGCTGTAAATACTTTTAAACGAATTACTCCTTCGTCGTCCTTTCCTACTCTATTTCTCTGATCTATATTATTACGGGTGAAAAAGATTTTTTTACCGTCGTCAGAGAAACATACTGGACCATCATGGTATTTAGTATTCAATTTCTTAGAATACTTTTCTGGTTTTTCATCGTATTTAAACTCTAGTGCTTCTGCATCTACTGTATCTATGCTTGTAAAATACAAATCCAAAAATGGGTATCCTGTCCATTCGTGAATACGCTTTACAGGCCCTGTATTTCCTCTTTCGGAAGCGAATACGATTCCATCTTTGTAATATGTAGGACCAAAATCATCAAATTTTGTGTTAAACGGTAATTTTTTGATTTCGTAAAAGTCTTTTCTCGCTTTTAATAATTTTTCAATTTCTTCTCTATCACAAGTAGAGGCTAATAATTGTCCTCTAAGGTCATCAGGTTCTTCCCTCGAATATTTTTGAAACCATTCTACTGCTAAATCGCACTTTCCATTGGCTTGTAAGGCTTTTCCGTAGTAAAGTGAATAAATTGGCTTTGCCTCTGGTAAATGAACAATTTGTCCATACCAATATTCTGCTTCTGCCATATTATCTACTTTTCGATAACTTTCAGCCAGTTTGATTTTTGCTTCGGCAATGTCTGCTTTATCTAAAACTTCTAAATAAAGTTGAATAGCATTTGAGTAGTTAAATTTTTCAAATTCTCGATTTGCTCTTTGTAGTTTTGCTTTTTGAGCCGTTACACTTCCAATAATAAGTGCAAAGAGCAACATAGTGATTGTAAGCTTTTTCATGTCAAAGTGATGGATGAAATAATAATATGAATCTATTTTACTATGTA
>CAYLSF010001204.1:0-2686 GCA_964385675.1 uncultured Saprospiraceae bacterium | reverse complement strand
TACTTTGTCAAAAAGTCCTAAGTTTTTATATTTGCTTATAATTATAATAAATATTCTTACCATTAAATTTACTCAATACACACAATAAAGATTATCCAATTGATTAAAAATTAGAAAAAGTATCTTTACTTTTACTTTAATAAAGTGATTTACGATACTCTTCTAACTTATAATCTTCTAATATTTAGTCAGTAATTATTTTAACAAAACTTAAATTTGATTATGAAAAAAATCTTGACAACTATTCTAAGTTTAGCATTATGCTTCACAGCTGTCAGTGTTTTTGCACAAGCTCCTGCAAATGATGATTGTGCTAATGCAGTAGCATTAACCATTTATCCAGACGAAGCGTCTTGTGTTCAGACTACAGGAACTACCGTTAATGGTACTGCATCTGCTTCTCCAACAAGTGTTTGCTCGGGTTCTTGGTTTAGTGATGATGTTTGGTTTTCATTTACAACGGGTGCAACTGTTCCTTCTACAGGTGTTGCGGTAAAAGTTACTTATGGAACTGCAACATCAGTAGGTATGGCACTATATGCTAGTTGTGGTGCAAACGAGACTCCTTTAGGCTGTTTTTCTGATTGTAATGGTGGCTTAAATCAATTAGTGTTATTTAATGGTTCTATGATGCCAAACTCAACGTATTACGCACGTGTATGGTCAGGCTGTTCTCCAACTGCCAATTCAGGTACTTTTGATATTTGTGTTTTTGAACTAGAAGCAGACACAGATCCTACTGTTTGGGGACCTGAGGATTTTGCTAATGGATTAGCAGGTAATACAGCTTCTGGTCCTTGGACAACTGTTGGGGTATTAGATTCAGTTCTTGACCAATGGGTTTTTGAAGCTGATGCTACAGCAAATGGAGCATTCCGTACAAATACGATTACTTCTCCTACATCTTTTAATGGCTGTATGTTATATGATGCGGATGATAAAACTACATCAATAGATCCTTCTCCTGCAGGACCTCCATATCCACAGCATACGGGTACTTTAGAGTCTCCTATTATTGATGCTACTAACTTTCCTCCTGTATCCGTCAAATTTTATCAAGCTTATGAAGCTTTAAATGGTGATACTTATTTTGATTATAGTTTAGATGGTGGTACAACCTGGGAGCTTGCAGGTGGTGCTAATAGTGCTAATGGATTAAATGTAAATGAAGATATTGCAGCGAATGATGGTACACCTTCACCAGATTTCAAAAAAATCTTCTTGCCAGGTGCTTCAGGTTCTTCTCAGTTGGTCTTAAAGTTTACTGCGGATATGGACTTCTATAACTGGATGATTGATGATGTTGAGTTAGTAGAAACAGAAAGACATAACTTAAGAATTACAGATTTCGTAGCTTTACCGCCTTCTATTAATTTCCCTGTTGACCAAGGTGATGATGTTTATTTCTTAGCGGATATTGAGAATATTGGTGCTGATGCTCAGACTAATGTAAATCTAAATGTAACGGTAACTGACGCTGGAGGTGCCGTAGTTTACAATCAAGATTTAGCGTATGGTACAATAACTTCAGATTCATTAGCTGAGAATCAACTATTCCCTATGGCATGGACTCCTGATGCTTCTACACCAACTACTTATACCGCTACTTATACACTAACTGCTGATTCTACAGATTTTGATGCAGCAGATAACACATTCTCTTATACATTGAATATTGTAGATTCAGTATTCTCTAAGAATACAGGTATTACAGGTGGTGTTTCTCCAGCTGATGATGATAGTTATACTTATGGTACAGTATTCTATGCTAATAACGCTGCTGATAACGGTATGGATCCTGCTCCAAATCCGTACTATGTACCATCTATGCAATTTGGATGTTCTAACGTTTCTGATATGATTGGTAGAAGTGTAGATATTTACCTGTACGAGTGGGATGATATAGATGGTGACTTGCAGATAGGTGCATTAGGTACTGAGTTATTCATCAGAACGCTTCAAACATATACCTTTACAGGAGGCGAGACGGATGATACTTATATTACAGTACCAATGGAAGATTTTAATAATCCTGGTGATCCATATTATTTACAAGCAAATACCAATTATGTATTAGCAGTACAATATGCTGCTGCTGCACCTGGAGAAACTTTCTTTATAAGCGTATCTAGAGATTATGATTATAGAGCTGCTGACCTTGCTTTTGAAACAGCTAATGTTACTCCTCGTTATCGTCAAGCATTAGATGTGGGTAATACAGGAGACTTAAATGGTCAATTTGGTGGTGCTGTTGTTCCTGCGTTGCAAATGACTGTACTTAAAGATGTTACTTCTACAGAAGAGGTATCTATTTTACCAAGTAATGCCTTGAAAGTATTCCCTTCTCCTGCTACTGATTTTATCAATGTTGATTTAGACTTTGAGGAAATGGCAGAAGATGTGACTATTAGTGTATATGATATTAAAGGACAGTTGTTACAAACTAAGCAAATGTCAAATGTTATTCAGGATAGAGTAAACTTTGATGTTTCTAACTATGCTGCTGGAAAATATTTAGTATCTATTGTTGCTGATAATGGAATCAGTAGTAAATTCTTTACAGTAGTAAGATAAGATTTTAATATTAAGCTTTAGCATAAATTAATCTTATTATTGGAAAGGCGATTGAATATTCAATCGCCTTTCTGTTTTTTAAAAGCTTATCATTATTCTACTAATTACCTAC
>CAYLSF010001203.1:0-2690 GCA_964385675.1 uncultured Saprospiraceae bacterium | reverse complement strand
TAAATAAAATTCCGATAAATTGGCATAAGCTTCCTGACACGCCAATGGAAATTCTGCATATTGGAAAAAAGTGTCTATGGCGTGAATAGCAATTAATGTAGAATCTATATAGGTTGATGCTAAATCAATATCGCCTTTTTGATGATAGAATTTAACCAAGCGGGAATAATCATATGTAAGATTATACTCTCGGTGTGGAAATGCTAATTGATAAGAAAATGGAATAGCAAGTTTAGTATATTGAATTGCCTTCTCAAAGTCTTTCAAAGCGACATACACATCACTAATATTACCTAAAGGATATGTTTCAGAACCATCTTTGAGTAGCTTAGCAGTCTCTACAGCTCTAAATAAATAATCTAATGCTTGATTGTAGTCACTGACATTTAGATGCATTACCCCAATATTATTGTAGGGTAAATTTTTAATCCCTTCATTATAAGCATGTTCTAGTGCTAGATTATAATAGTGAAAAGCTTGACTAATGGAGTCTATATTACCAAAATGATTACCCAAAAGGTAAGCGTATTGAAATATTAGCGTATCCTGTTGATGTAGGGTGGCAGCATTGAGTACTTTTTTGAAAAAAATCTCTTGCGTGTCCATCTCCCACTCAAAAGATGTTCTAATATAAGCATGTAATTCTTTTAAAGCAGCTACACTTTCTTGTGCAGAAATTTGCTGCCAGCCTGTTGCATTTATAGTTGAATCTCTAGGAGATTGAGCTTTTAAGTTGCAATGGAGTACAATGAAAATAAAAGCTAACCCCACCAAATCTTGTATGATTCGCATGATGTTATCGTATTTTGAGTTTGAGGTGCAAAAATTAATCTGATAGTAATTTAATAGAACGTCTAATTTTTATTTATAGAATCAAGAGAATTATCCTAAAAATGTACGTGGTTTTTTCCCAAATCGTTTATAAAAGTTTCTAGAAAAGTTACCTGTATCTTTAAAGCCTACAGAATAAGAAACGGCTTTGACTGTATTACAAGTCCCTTCCTCTAATAATTGTCTAGCTTTTAAGAGTCGAGCTTCTTTGATATATTGCATAGGTGTGAGTCCTACCAATTTTTTGATTTTTCTAAAGAGCATTGTCCTACTCATTATCATTTCTGTGGCTAGTTGCTCCACAGAAAAATTGGTAAAACTAAGGTGTTCTTGTACGACTTTTTCCAATTGTTCTAACCATAGCCTTTCCTCTTTAGTAATAAAAGGAGTTGTTCCTTCTAGCGTATCCGTATTTGAAGTTGATTTGTTATTATTTTTATCTGTTTGTTCATCTATCTCTAACAACTTTCTATACTCTTTTCTTTGATTAGCATGCTCTAGTAAATTATCTATCCTAGCAATTAATTCTTCATCTATAAAGGGTTTCAAAATATAATCATCTACGCCTAGGCGTAATGCTTTTAACTTACTATCCGTATTGCTTAATGCTGTTAGCATAATTACAGGAATAGAGGCATATTCAGATTGTTTCAAATGATTTAAGAGTTGGTAACCATCCATTACAGGCATCATGACATCACTAATAATGAGTTGAATTGCCTTGTTTTTATTCAAAACCTTTAATGCTTCTCTACCATTATAAGCAAGCGTGACCCTAAAATGAGTACTCAATACATAGTAGAGATATTCTCGTAAATCTAGATTATCTTCTACCAATAAAATAGAAGGTAATGCTTTATCATTAGATGGAGCAATAGGTGTATTTGTATTAGATGTTATAGTATCAGGAATAGTTAAAGTCATGAGGTTTAAAGGTTGTTGAGTAGGGGCAACGACCCGCTTAGGTAGTGAAACCATAAAAGTACTTCCACTTCCAAAAAGAGAAGAAACTTGAATATTGCCTTTTAATAAGGCAACATATTCTTGACAAATAGCTAGACCAATACCTGTACCTCCACTAGTTAGAGCTTTGTTCATTTTAGCTTGATAATATCTGTCAAAAATATAGGGTAAATCGTTTCCATGAATACCACTACCTGTATCCTGTACAGATATAAATAACTGTTTATCCCGTTCTTCTACGCTCAATACAACTGTACCTGACTCTGGCGTGTGTTTTAGGGCATTAGAAATAAGATTTTTAATAATCGTTGTAAATTTATATTGATCTGTAAGTATAACTAATTGAGGACTTAGGTTTAGTTTCAATTGAAAATCAATCTTTCTCAATGTAGCGAAAGACTCAAAAGTACCATATAACTTTCTGATAACTTGCTCTAAAGGAATTGCTGTTTCTGATACTTCAATAGTATTGAACTCAAATTTTCCCAACTCTAAAATTTGTTGCGTTAAGTCAAAAAGTTGTAAACTGTTTTTTTCAACGGATTTCATCAAGTAGAATTCCTCAGGAGGGATATTGCTTTTTTGTAGTAACTTTTGAATTGGATTAATAATCAGAGAAAGTGGTGTTTTTAATTCATGAGAAACATTAGAGAAAAAGCGTGTTTTTGCCTTATCTAACCTATACTGCTCTTTTATCTCTTCTGTACGGACTTCAATAATTTTTTCTTGATTCTGAGTGACTTCCTCTAACTTATTCAACAAGATTAAATCATGATAATAAAATACATAGGCTAGCCCATAAAAGACCAATAATATGATAATATTCACAGAAAAACTTAAGTAAAAAACAGAATTATTATTAATAGATATTATCCCTGTAGGATGTTCATAAATAT
>CAYLSF010001202.1:0-2690 GCA_964385675.1 uncultured Saprospiraceae bacterium | reverse complement strand
ACTTATGTTATATAGTAAATAAAGCTGATAACTTTGGTCAAAATCAAATTGGTATTTAGTTTTCAAGTTTATTGTAATCGAATGATTTTTAAGGGCTTCTATATTCGGTTTAAATCCTTCAAACGGAATTCTCTTAATCAATATATTGGATTGAAAAATAAAATGAAACGCATCAAATAACATCGGCATATCCATTTTGGCTAATTCCCAATCATATACATAAATCTTATCCGTACCATAATACATATTCCAAGGGGTAAAATCGCAATGTGCCATGGCAATAGGGATTAATTGATTCAAATCCAAATTGTCAAATAATTGATTTAACCCCTTTAATAATTGCTTTATTTTAGTAATAACTAAATCATTGACAGGCTGATGATTAGCATTTAAAGTCTCCAAACTTTCTTTAATCGTCTTTATAGTCGAAATATCTTTTAAATAATTTGCTTCCTGCGTTTTATCTATCCATTCTTCAATAGCTGTTAGATGATTTTTCTCCAAATCCATCAAATTAATCGTATGTACTTGAGGATTCACATTAGAGATAATGGCAATATTCTTATCCTTTGGAAAAGGTGTTATAATGGGTAAAACAGATTTTGTAAAATGATACGACGATAATTGGAGTAAATTATTTTTTTCTAGAGCAATTAGTGAAATTGAATTTTCACTAATTGGATATTTTATAAAATTTGTGGTACGCTTTTGTTTATTGATTTCAATAATCGCTTTTCGATTGTTACCTACTGTTCCTGTAAAAACGGAATATCCATCTGCTTTTACCGATTCAATCAACTCTTGAAAAGGTGTTTGGCTTTTTGTCCAAAGGTAAAATTCTCCTTGTGATAGCATCCCCTTAAATCCGAATCTAAAAGTCCAATTAAATGCTTGTTTAATTAATTTAGACTTCAAACCAGCGGCATTATATAAGGTCAAAAAAGAAGGATATTTTAAATTATCTGGAAAAAACCAGCGAATTGTACCATCAGGATTATTGACATATCTAAATTTGGTAAGTGTTCCAACGGAAGGTTTTGACGGAACATGATTCCAAAATAAAATTTCTGAGTGGTCATTATCTGCCCAACTGATAAGATCGCCTTCTTTTAACACTTTAGCATTTGGAGCTAATATTTTTTTAATGATGTCAATATCTCTCATTTGATAATAAATACAATATGATGGTAATGCAATGTAACACAAAAATGATTGTACGAAGGTAATTTAAATTAGTTTGGTGAATGATGAGTGTCTTTAAAATTTTAGTTAAAAATTTCATAGTGTCAATTATACACTTTAAATTTGTAATTTAATGCACATGGATTTTTGAATATCCTATCTTTTGCCTACCTCCTAATAAGACCTTTTTAATGAAGATTCAATTTATTAACTAAAAATCATGGAATTATGAGTTTAAAAAAGCAATTCTTAAAATCAAAACCAATTTGCAAGGTAACATTCAGATTAGATGCTGAGGCTTGTAAGGAAGCAACTAAAGTTCAATTGTTAGGTGACTTTAACGAATGGAATACAGAAAATGCAATTAATATGAAATCACTTAAAAGCGGTGAGTTCAAAACAATTGTAAATCTAGAAACAGGAAAAGATTACGAATTTAAATACTTAATTGACGGAGAAACTTGGGAAAATGACTGGGCTGCTGACAAATATGTACCTAATGGGTATGGTGTCGATAATTCTGTTGTTACAGTTTAGTAGTTGACGAAATTATACCTGACAGTAAGCAGTTTTTACAGTTTTTTAAATGAAATATAGAATGGGATTGTCGATTTTTCGGCAATCCCTAATTTATTTATACAATAAGGCTTCCTACAATATGTTTATTATCTTAGTCGAAAATTTTCAGTAGTGGTTACCTTTTGAAAATAATTTATACTAATAAGCAAACAACTAATTTTTAAACAAACTTTTAAGTTTAAAACCACATTTTCAACTATTAAAATTTAAAACAATGAAATTGAAGAACACTCTAGTATTGATCGCTTGTATGGTAATCAGTTTTACAAGTTTTGGGCAAACCAAGACATTAAAAATGAATAAAAATGCAACGCTTAAAAAAAGTACGACCTTAAATAAAGCAACTGTTGCTAAATTAAAAAACCAAATTCCAATATTTAAGGTGAATAAAGCAATGACTGAACAGGTAGCTCAAACCAAAGAACTAAAATTAGCAGAAACATCAACAGTAGTAAAGGCATTTAAAAAATCAGATAATACTACTGCACCTCCTCCTTCAAATGCAACTACAACAGCAAGACGTGCTGTAATGTCTGCTAGAAGAATGATTAGTAATCGTTCTTATTTAACCTCTAACGGTACAGTAGATGGTTTAAGGGGTAGAATTTATTTAAAGCGTGGAAGATATTATAATCGTGTTAAGATTGATGGTCGTTACCAACGATTTGCTAACTTTGCAAATGATTTAGTTTCTGTAACGACTTATTCACAAGGGACAAGATCTATATTGGTGACAGCAAAGGTTACTAATCGATCTTCATCTGAACAAATGACCATTCAGGTATCATCTGAGGGTAATAAATTTAGCTATAATATTGCAGCTGGAGCAACGCAAGATATTCAATATATTGTATCTCCAACTAGGAGGGGATATTATCGCTCTTATATTTCTATTGACTCAAACTCTACTAGAATGCAAAGAGCTATTG
>CAYLSF010001201.1:0-2694 GCA_964385675.1 uncultured Saprospiraceae bacterium | reverse complement strand
CGATAGAATCTCTACACCAAAAACAAGAACTTGCTCAACTTCGCTTTCAAAATCAAAGTTTTATAGTTTTTATTATTCTTGCTCTAGTTCTAGTCACGTTAGGGTTTATATGGTATAGAAGTCAGCAACGTAAGAAATTAAGTAATTATCTTAAAATTCAAGTCGATTTAAAAACTCAAGAACTACAACAAGCAAACCATGAACTCCGTACCTTCAACTACATCGCCTCACACGACATCAAAGAACCGATACGGAATATTGGGAGTTATGCGGGATTGATTCGTAGAAGACTACCTGATGATTTAAAACAACCCCTTCAACCGTATTTCGATACCATTAAAAAAAGTACCACTCAACTCTATACTTTAATTGAAGATTTTGCTAAATATACGACGCTCTCAAAAGGCGAAAAAATAGAATTAGAGCCTGTGGACTTAAATCAATTGACGAGTAATCTTCATCTAACCTTAGAAAATACCATCAAGGAGAAAAATGGTTTATTAATTTATCAAGATTTACCTATCATACCCTCCAATAATTCGATCTTATTTACCGCATTAAAAAACCTAATAGAAAATGGGTTTAAATATAATCAATCGGAAGTGCCACAAGTAACCGTTTCTTATCAATCTACGGATAATCAACATCAAATTATCGTCGCTGACAATGGTATCGGTATCGAACCACAATATCATGACCAAATTTTTGAAATGTTTAAACGCTTGCATAATCGGGGCGAATATTCAGGTTCTAGCATTGGTTTGGCAATTGTGAAATTGGTGGTTGGAAAGTTGGATGGAAGTATTGAAGTAAAAAGTAACATTGGAGAAGGAAGTCGATTTATTTTGAGATTGCCAAAAATACAATAAATTATAAACCCATGCACAAATGGATTTTGAGTCATAATATAATATCCATTTGTGCATGAATCGCTTCACTAAACCTTGGGAAAGGTCTCTGCTTCCATAATTTCCTTCATCTGAATCACATGACGCATACAATGTCCAGCAATATTTGTCAACCAACCGATACCGTCTATCAAGCCGATTAAAAAATGCTTAAAAGCTACTTTTCGCAAGTCGCCATCAAAATTTTGCACGAAAGTCTTAATTGTATTATGTTGAGCGACAAATTGATTAAACAACTCCTCTTTATTCGTATATTTTCCAGTCGGCACTGCAAATTCGGGAGCTTTTACCTTAGTTGCTCGCTTCGTCATTATTTTCATTAATACCTCCTTAGCAGGTGTACCTTCAGGGTAAGTGTCTCGCATATTTTTACTCAACTTCACAATTGTGCCAAATACGCCCCTATCAAAAAGAATCACATGTTCTAAATTTTCGGAAATAGACCAGGTCTCCTCATCGGCTTTAAAGATAAATTGTTCTTCTGTCAATGTGGATAAGATTTGCTGAACGGCTGCTTCGCTTTTATCCAACTGTTCTAGGACAAATGCTATATCCTCAGCTGGCGTCTTTATCGTATTCGTTATTTCACTCATAATTGGAAAAGTTAGTTTCAAATAATTGAAGGTAATATTACGGCTTCTCCTCATTTAGAAAAATATACCAATATAATATAACCGTAAACTGCAAATTCCAAAAATCGAATATCTGAGGAGTTCAAAAACGTCATTATTTCAACTTTCATATGTTCACATTACAAAACTTAATCAATTTTAGATATGCGGTTTGGAAAAAGTTACGCCGAAATCTGAAATCATAAATCCGAAATGCTTTTACTATTTGTTATAAAACCGATAACATTCTAATTGAAAATCAAATACTTCATTCGATTCTAATTCAATTTCAATCGGGAAGTGTCCAGCAGGAATATCCGTTAAATACCAAATTCTATCTTTGGGGACGGTTATAAATAATCCTTCATCATCACCGAGAGGTTTAAATTGTTCTGATGAAGCTGAGAAGATATTAAGTTGTAATTTTTCTTGGAGGGTCTTTGCAAAATTGGGTAAATCAATACTCGGTAGTCCAATTTCACTTATGCTCAATAAACTACTCGCAGAAAAAGGGGTATGACGTTGATTCGGTAAATTATGACGAGCAATCAATTCTCCGATATTTCCAACCGAATCATAAAAATATAAGGAATGTGCATTCCAATTCACAAAATCAAATTCATCCATTCCATTTTGGTCAATCAGCCCTACCCTACTCTTTAACCAGGCTTTTGCTTCTGCCAATTGATTTTCAGGAATATTAAAAGCATGATGATAAATCGGTTGCGGATAGGTATCATCATATTGATACGCTAATATAGAGCGACCAACTTGAAAACTCACTAAATCTGTCTCGTCCACGACAATTGGTAATTCTAAAATTTGATGATAAAATTGTTTGACCTTAGCGACATCTTGCGTTAATAATGTGATTTTTGAAATTTTCATACGCTAATTTATTGGTATTTTGAAAATAAGTAATCATTTATGCCTATCGTTCCTTTAACAATGGAATATGTTAATTTATATCTTCACTTTATTTAGAAAACATCTAAACAAAATCTTAGTTTTCAAAACTTTACCGCCTCTTTGTCTAAATCCAACATTTGTTCGTTAACATTTCATTAAAAATTTCAGAATTGAACAAACATCAAATAAATACAGTTATGTTTGTGCAGTCAATCAGTAGTGTTTTTTGATTCTTAATATTAAAAAAATGATTTGTTCTCAAACAC
>CAYLSF010001200.1:0-2695 GCA_964385675.1 uncultured Saprospiraceae bacterium | reverse complement strand
AGTCCCATGGCAATATCTTCGTAATCATTCCAACCGATTGGCATATCGTCAAAATCGTCAAAAGGCATATTTTATAATTTTTTGATAGAATAAATATTAATTCAAAAATAGTGAGCAAATAATTAGAACCAATCGCTCAATGTGATTTGTACTAATGTTCATGTCCAATAATATCTGATTGATCAGGTATCAATACTTCTATCTCTACATCTTCTTCTAATAGGACGCATTGACAGCCCAAACGAGATTCTAAAGTAGGATTTATTGCTCTATCAATAAAATCTTCCTCTCGATCAGAAATTTCTTTTAAATAATCCTCACCTGATTTAATATAAACATGACAGGTGCTACATGCACAAACTGCCCCGCAATTATGATTCAGATGAACATCATTATCTTCAGCTATATCTAAGATGGATTCACCCTTTTGAGCATCATTTACAATGACTCTTTCTAGTCCTTTTTCCTCAAAAGTGAAAATAATTTTTGCCATGAAATCTGTTTTCTTTAAAATTCGTGCAAAAATAGAAGCATTCCTTTTAAAACTTCAATTTTACTCAAAAAAATATATGTTTATATGTTTAAGTAAGATCACATTAAAGTTAAACAAAGCATAATACGCTATCTATATTTAACACAACAACTTATACCCTATTCAGTTGATAATTAGTGAATAACTTTTATCAGCAAAAACTATTTATAAAACTCTTGAATACTATCGGTAAAATATTGATATAATTTATGATAAGTCGGATACGCCTCTAAAAAAGCCAAATGCCTATTAATTGTCTCTGTATCTTGTCGAATAGCGGGTCCTGTTTGCATGGCTTTAGCAGGGTGTTCATTTATTTTTGAAACTGTTTCTGTAATTAAAGGCTTCAATAATTCAAAAGGAATTTGTTCTTTGTTTGCTATATCTTCTCCTATGGCAAATAAGTGATTGGTGAAGTTATTTACTATTACGGCTACAACATGTAAAACAGCCCTTTGAGCATCATCAATTTCATATACATTTGGACAAATAACTTTGGCTATGTCTAATAATTTCTCTTTTACCATTTCATTTGAGCCATCAATACACATGGGTAAAGTTTCAAAATTCGATTTTCGATTGATTGAAAAGGTTTGAAGTGGATAAAAAACACCATAATTACTAAAAAAAGATTTGAAAACGGTACTAGGCGTAGCCCCTGATGTATGAGTTATAATAGCGGTTTGTGGTAAATATTGTTGTAGCTGTTTAGCAATACTAGATATTGCATCATCTTTTATCGCAAAAATATAAATATCTGCTGTTGTATCAATGGTTTGTAATTGATGGGTATTTTGGGTGTTTAATTGATTAGCCAGTTGTTCGGCTCGTTCTTTGGTTCTACTGTAAACTTGCGTTATTGCAAAACCACATTCTACCAATCGGAGCCCTAAATGTGTTGCTACATTTCCAGCTCCGATTAATATAATAGTTGGTTTATGCTTCATCTTCTGTACTTGATGATTCTGATTGACTATTCAATAACTCTTCTTTTGAAGTATTTTCAGAAATGATCCCTAATCTCTTAGCACGAGATTCCCAATTTCTACGAGCCAACGCTTGCATGTCCTCAATACTATCCATTTCGTCCACAATCTCCATTCCTAATAAAGTCTCAATAATATCTTCCATCGTCACTAATCCTTCCATCCCTCCGAATTCATCTACCACCAAAGCAATATGTGAGCGACTTTCCATCAATTGATTAAAAGCATCTGGAATAGATTTATTAGAAGGCATAATCAAGATATCTCGTTTAATATCTTCCAATTTTCCTTCACCATTTCCATTAATGATGTTAATCAATAATTCATCTTTTAAGATAAAACCTGTTACTTTATCAATTCGCTCTTGATAAATGGGTACTCTAGAAAAATGTAAATCTTTATTTTGCTCATGAAAATCAACAATTTTCATGCCTTGCGGAGCTGCTTTTACAACCATTCTAGGCGTCATAATGCTCTTAATCATCAGTTGATCAAAACGCATTAAATTATTGATAATCTTTGATTCATTTTCCTCAAACACCCCTTCTTTTAAACCAATTTGAGCCATCGCTGTAAAATCTGCCTTACTGAAGATGCTTCTATCTTTATCCTTTTTTAATCCCGTAGTAATCCATTGACTGATATAAACAAAAGGTGATAATATCCATAAAATAACATTGGTTGCTCTAGCTGCAAATGGCCCAAGTTGTTGCCAATAATTTGCACCTAACGTCTTAGGAATAATTTCAGAAAATATTAAAATAATTAAGGTCAATACAAAGCCAATTACGGCATTCCAAAAATCAGCACCACCTAAGTTTAATCCAAAAATAATAACATCGCTACTATCAGCAACTAATTTACTAGCCTGAGCCCCTACACCTGCTGCACCAATGGTGTGTGCAAAAGTATTGAGCGTCAAGATACCTGCAAGAGGCTTATCAATGTTATCCTTATAGCTTTGTAATAGTTTGCCTATGGTTGGATTTTCTTTTAATTTAATTTCAACGTAAGAGGGGGTAATACTTAGTAAAACGGCTTCCAATATAGAACATAGGAACGAGAAGAAGACCGCTAAAAAGAGGAAGAAAAGTAGTAATCCCATCGGATTTAAATAGTTGATTTGGAATTTAACGCCTAAAACAAAGGTTTTTTCAAATAAATGAACATAACAACC
>CAYLSF010001199.1:0-2696 GCA_964385675.1 uncultured Saprospiraceae bacterium | reverse complement strand
TACCAAAATTTTATCCTACTATTTTTATTAAAATTGAACTTAACAGCTATACTAAAAATTTGCTATCATGCAGTACAAAGAAACCATCATTGAACCTACCGAAAGAGGTATAGGAAGACAAACCACACAACATATCTTAATGGTACGTCCAAACCAATTTGGATACAATCCAGAAACGGCTGCAAGTAATGCCTTTCAAGTAAAAGATGATACCGCTACAGATGAAATTGCCGCTAAAGCCATTGAGGAGTTTGATGCCTTTGTCGCTAAATTACGGGGTCATGGTATTAATGTAATTGTGGCACAAGATCCTGCTCAACCACACACCCCTGATGCAGTTTTTCCTAACAATTGGGTCACTTTTCATGAAAATGGCACGGTCATGCTCTATCCTATGCTTTCTGCAACTCGTCGTTTAGAGCGTCAACCCAATGTGCTAGAAACAGTATATGGTAATTTTCAACATAAACGAGTTATTGATTTGAGTCCTTATGAGTCAAGAGGTCAATTTTTGGAAGGTACAGGAAGTATGATTTTAGATCGAGTTAATCGCTTAGTGTATGCTTGTATTAGCCCTCGTACCGAGCCTGTTTTACTGGATGAGTTTTGCGAGTGGGCAGGATATGAAAAAGTAGAATTTAGAGCCGTGGATGAAAATGGATTGCCTATCTATCATACCAATGTCATGATGGCTATGGGAGATAAATTTGCTATCATTTGCATGGCAACGGTAGCCGATAAAAGAGACAAAGCCAAATTATTAAAGCGATTTGCCGTAACGGGTAAAAAATGGATCGATATTTCAATTGCTCAAATGAAGGCTTTCGCCGGTAATATGTTACAGGTAGAAAATGATAAAGGTCAGACCTTTTTAATTATGTCTGAACAGGCTTATCGTTCTTTACGTCCTGCTCAAATTACAGCAATCGAAAAATATACGACCATATTACATAGTCCTATTTATACGATTGAAAAATATGGCGGTGGAAGTGCTAGATGTATGATGGCAGAGATATTTTTGCCTGTTGTAATAGATAATAGGTAACTTACTTAGTTTCTTTACAAAAGATGTGATTAAATACTTTTTTAGTCAAAAAACCTTCTTTTCATAAGAATGAAGTAATACAAATTAATGACTAATTACTGAGTTTGATAGCTGTCGGGAAAGCAACCAGTAATCAATATCAAATAATGAAAAAATATATTTTAGTCCTTTTGAGTCTAGGAGTTTTGATAGCTTGTCAGAATATGAAAGAAACACCTGGACAAACGACAATAGTTACAGATGAAATCACTTATGATTCTACATTGGCGGCTCAATTAGGTGCAGATGATTATGGGATGAAGCAATACATTATGGCTTATTTAAAAGCGGGCCCTAATAGAGATCAAGATTCATTGACAGCCGCAAAACTGCAAGAAGCTCATCTTTCTAATATTAGACGCATGGCGGAAAAAGGGAAATTGGTATTAGCAGGTCCTTTTTTAGATAATGGCGATGTTCGAGGTATCTATATCTTTAATGTAAAAACAATTGAAGAAGCGAGGGCTTTGACCAATACAGACCCTGCGATAATTGCAGGTCGTTTGACCATGGAATTGCGTCCTTGGTATGGTTCGGCTTCCTTAGATTTGATAAATGAATGGCATCAAAAGATTACTAAACCACAATAGATGATAAATCCCAATTTCCAAAACACAAACCCCAATGTAAATATCAACTATGTAAAATGAAGCCTTATTTGCGTGTTAAATGAGGCTTTATGAGTTCATAGATGTGTGGGCGTACACTTATTTTAGTTTCCTTTATGGTCATTTCATATAGAGGTTTAAAAAATAATTGCTTCTCTTTTACATTCATCACCTTTGACCAAGGGATAAATAAATTGGGGTGTCCTAGTTGAAAAGGCAAAAAAACACTTAAATACAATCCTGTTTCGTGAATATGCAAAACAGCCACACGGTATCGCATTTGGTTAATATAGATTGGTGTCAGCATCACCTGCTTACCTTTTGATTTATCGGAGGTTTTAAAATCTTCGGCTAAAACTTTCCATCCCCATTGTGCTGCACTATAATTGATGAGTAGAAATGCAACAGGAAGAATAACCAATAAAATGTATGAAATGTCCAAAGGTTAGTTATTGGTTATTGAGTTGCCTAGCTACTTGGTTTGTTCTTTATAGCATAACCAAGCAACTAGATAACTAATAACTAAAATTCTAAAAATTAATCAATTCAATATCGAATAACAATACAGAATTTCCAGGAATGGAACCCGTACCAGAAGGACCATAGCCCGCAGCAGAAGGAATTAAAAGTGTAGCTTCTCCTCCAATTTTCATTTCAGGAATACCAATTTGCCATCCTTGGATCAAGTTAGCTAACGGAAATGTTGCTGGGGTAACCCCATCTGTACTATCGAATACCGTTCCATCTGTCAAATAGCCTTTATAATGGATCGTTACTGTAGCAGAAGTCGTCGGGCTTACCCCTGAACCTTCTACCCTCTCCACATAGTACACGCCATTTCTTAAAGAATCCGCAGTAAGATTATTATCCGCTAAATAATCTTTAATAATCTGATTATCAATCGTTGCCTGTGCCAATGAATCTTCATCGTCATTACAAGCCATTAAGAACATCACAACGCACAAACCCAATAAAATTAAATTTCTCATATTTGATTATAACTT
>CAYLSF010001198.1:0-2699 GCA_964385675.1 uncultured Saprospiraceae bacterium | reverse complement strand
ACTAACCACTAACCACTAACCACTAACCACTAACCACTAACCACTAACCACTAAAAACGATTCTTCCACATCATAGATTCCACAGGTACAGTTGTTCGTGTGGTATATTTTGCATTACCTTTTTTATTGTAGTAATTCAAAATATCACCATCTACTGCAAAATAGATCAATTGACCAATTGGCATACCGGCATAGACCCGAACAGGCATGACACAAGAAATTTCGAGCGTCCATGTGTTACAAAAGCCAACATCTCCTTTGCCTGCGGTAGCATGAATATCAATGCCTAAACGACCCGTACTGGATTTTCCTTCTAAAAAGGGGACGCAACTATGGGTTTCAGTGTATTCTTCTGTAACACCTAAGTATAATGTGCCAGGTTCTAAGACAATACCCTCTTCTGGAATCTCAATGTATTCTATCGTATTATGTTTTTTAGCATCAAGCACTCTATCTTTATATAAAGCCAATGTTTTACCTAAATGCACATCGTAAGAATTAGTACCCAAACATTTGGGGTTAAATGGCTCAATAACAATATTGCCCTTTTCTATCTCCGCTAAAATCTTTTTATCTGATAATATCATTTCCTCGACTTTCGACTTTCGACAATTGAGTATCGAAAGCTGATTTTATTATTTAAATATTTTTTATTGAAATTGGTAATAAATATTTTACTAACCACTAATCTCCCGATTCCTATCGGGAAACCACTAACCACTAACCTCCCACACCATAACCGTTCTATCATCGCTACAAGAGATTAACCAATCATTATGAGAACTCCAGTATAACTTATTAACAGAATTGATATGTCCGCCAAATTTTTGCACATCAATCACTTTTAATAATTTAAACGTATTCATATCCCAAATTTTGATGGTCTTATCTCGACTTGCTGTTGCAAACCAATGCCCTTTTGGATGAAAAACTAAATCATTGATGGTGTACCAATGTGCAGGTTGGCAATTGATTTCCCTGAACCCGTCAATTTCCCACACTCTTAATTGTGCATCCCGTCCACCGCTAACAATATATTGACCGTTGGGTGCATATTTAGCTACAAAAACAGAATTTTCGTGAGCTTCTTTCTCCTGATGCTTGACTTTTAAGGTGGTAGCATCCAAAGTGTAAATGGAATTATCACTTGCCCCAATTAAAATTTCATTTCTAGTAGGACTGTAATCAATGCTACGTAATCGTTCTTGTGTTAATTCAATGGTCTCCAAAGGTGCTTGTGCATCAACATTCCATTTCGTAAAACGACCTTGTCCCCCTGCAGTATAAAGGTGATTATTAAAATACTGAATATCAAAAACCCCTCTTGAATGATGAAGAATATTTTTAGTATTACTCTTTTCGAGTAGGTTTATCCAATGTACGCCTCCATACATATTCCCTAATACTAAAACTTGTTTTTCCTCTACTAAAAGAGCTGAAAAGATATTGGCTTCAATCTTCGCCAGCACTTTCGCTTTGTCCAAATTATTCAAATCCCACTCGATTACCCAGCCATCTCCAGCCCCCGAAAGGAACTGATTATCCGATTTTCCAGCAAAAACGGTAAAAATAGATGCCTTATGCCCGGTTAATTTTGCAATTCGTTGAACTTTCATGGACACTTTGTGTGTTGTTCACCATGAATAGATTGAAAATACTACCAATATATTCATGCCTTTTGAAAATAGAAGGGCAAAAATACAGTAAAATTCAATCAAATTTAGATTAGAGTCAAAACAAAAGTTTATATTTGTATATATCGGTTGCAGGTTATGTTATCGGTTTTATGCATTAAAAGGTAAGATTATCAAAGAATTTAAATTTTAAGGCTTATGGAATTTATAAATTGTAATCACATAGCGTTTGATAAAATATCAAGTAATCCCAATATCATAAAACCTCAACCTTCCTACCACACAATCATAACCATCCAACAACCAATTATTAAACAGTATTGAATTATCTAATTACAGATAATCAACCATCCGATCGAACAATAATCATTACAACTATCAGAATTATTTTTCTAAATTAAATGCAGTAAAAATGCCTTTAGTACATCAGAGAGCAGTAACAAGAGATACCCATTTGGGTATATGGGAGATAAAAGAAGATGAAACGTTTTTCAGACAGCGTATGTCTTTATCAAGGGAAGATAAAATGAAGATAGCTGAAATGCACGACAGACGACGGTTAGAATGGTTGACAGGGCGTTATTTGGTCAAAAAATTAGTCGGTCGAAATTGTGTCTGTAAAACTCAACAAACAGGGAAACCTTATTTAGAAAATAGCGATTTGCAGATTTCGATTAGTCATTCCAAAGGTTTAGTCACCGCAGTAGTTGCCCCGAAAAGTGTAGGAATAGATATTCAACAAATTACCCCCAAAGTCGGTCGAGTCGCCAAAAAGTTTATGCGTTCCGTAGAAGCCGCCTCCCTCAAACCCGAATCTTACTTAGAACATTTACACGTTTATTGGGGAGCAAAAGAAGCTTTATATAAAGCGTACGGCAATCGAGGATTAGATTTTAGAAAACACATACACGTCAACCCCTTCTCCTACGAAACCAAAGGCAACTGCAAAGGTTGTGTTACCAAAAATGAATATTACTCCGACTTTGACCTGCATTACGAAAGATACCATAATCATATTTTAGTTTTCGCTTTAGAACGACAACCTGTATCTTTTTAGGTTTTTCT
>CAYLSF010001197.1:0-2701 GCA_964385675.1 uncultured Saprospiraceae bacterium | reverse complement strand
TAACTCCATCAAAGAATTAGAAAGTTATTTAGAATTGCTTATTCCCTCGAAAGATAGAAAACTAAATGGTGCATTTTTTACACCAAATTTTATAATTGATTTTATAATCAATGAAGTAAAACCCCAAAAGCATGATAAATGCCTTGATCCAAGTTGTGGAAGTGGTGCTTTTTTAATTGGCTTAGCAGATTATTTTAAATCAAATTATGGTAAAACAATTAAAGAAACTATTCAAACCAATATTTACGGAAGTGATATTTTAACTTACAATATTAAACGAGCAAAAATATTATTATCCATTTTGGCTTTAGAGCATAATGAATATTTAGAGGAAACAGACTTTAATCTTTATTGTCAAGATAGTTTAAAGGCGAACTGGAAGATAAAATTTAATATAATTGTAGGAAATCCACCTTATGTTAAATATCAAGACTTGTCAGATGAAAATCGAGCCTATCTATTCAAAAATTGGTCAACTATCAAGAAAGGTGCTTTCAATTTATACTTTGCCTTTTTTGAATTAGGGTATCAATTATTGACTGAAACAGGCAAATTAGGATACATTACTCCCAATAATTATTTTACTTCATTAGCAGGTAAAAATTTGAGAGCCTTTTTTTTACAGAATAAATGCGTTCATAGAATTATTGATTTTAGTCATAAAAAAGTATTTGACGCACAAACATATACTGCAATTACATTTTTAGGAAAGGAAAAGAAATCATCTATACTTTACGATAGAGTTAAGTCTAATCAAACCCCTCAGCAGTTTATTAGTCATGCAAACGGTTCTCCTAATTTTATAGAAGAATTAAACGTAAAAAAATGGCGATTATTAAAAACGGATGAACAGAAGAATATCAAAATAATCGAAACATTGGGTACACCAATTAAAGAGTTATTTGATATATGTGTTGGTATTGCTACTTTAAAAGATGAAATTTTCTTTGTAGATACCTCTCAACAAGATGAAAAATATTTTTATAAAGAAATGGAACGAGGTACGTTTAAAATTGAAAAAGAATTAACTAAATCGGTTTATAAAATTTCAGACTTCAAGAAACAGGAAGACATACCTAATAATAAAAGAAGGATAATTTTTCCATACCAAATTAAGAGTAATGGGCAAGCTGAACCCATTATTGAAACTTTATTCAAAGAAAAATATCCAGAAGCATATAAATATCTTTTAGAGCATAAAGATATTTTGGACGGGCGAGATAAAGGAAAAGTAAAATATTCACCTTTCTATATTTGGGGCAGAACACAAGGACTAACTAAGAGAGGTCGAAAAATTTTAAACCCAACTTTTAGTCAATTTCCAAGATTCCTAGTAGTTGAAGAAAAAGATGCTTATTTCACTAATGGATATGGAATTTATTTTAATAAAACTAACAAAAATAATTTTAGTCTATTCTCTGATACTATTCATCCCTTAATGTTAGATAAAAATATTGATGTTACACAAAAAATCTTGAACTCAAAACTTATGGATTATTATGTTACAAAGACAAGTGTTTCTATTGCTGGTGGTTATCCATGTTATCAGAAAAATTTTATTGAAAAATTTACCATTCCCCATTTAGATAATAAAGAAATAGATTTTATTAGAAATACAGATGAAGAAAGTGAAATTGATAATTTCTTAATAAAGAGATATAACGTAAATATTTAACTTTCAAATCTCTCTTGATAAATATTCAATAGCGAAGGAATAAAAGATTGCCAGTTTAAACTTTCAATACTTGCATAACTTGTTGAGGATAATAATCCCGCACTAATCAATTCTTCGTCATTATGATAAATTTTAACTGGACTTTGACTAAAATCTACAATTAATAAACAGGCTTTTTCATATTTATATTCTTCTTTATCTGTGGTAGAACGATTATTTATTGCTGTGAAAGATTTAATATACTTTTCCACAGCAACACTTTTTTGAACAAACTTCACCTTATTACTCTTCATTGCTGACGCATCATATTCAGGAACTGCAATCATATAAACCTCTCCTAAAACCATTCGGTTACATCTAACATGAAGATTTTGAGCCTCTGCAATCGTTCTTTCATAAAGCGTATCAAAATTCTTGGCTAGAGAACTAATCTGGCTTCTAATATTTATAGACAGAGTTCGTTCTGTATAAGCCTTACCATAATAGTCAGTTTCTTCTTGTAATATACCTTCTGTGAGTAACTCATTTTTTGGGCTATAACCTCTTGGTTCAACACAAACGTCTTGATATTTTTGTTTAATAAAACCCGCTAACTTTAGCTCTGGTTTACTTGTCCCTAATGGTGGATGTATTCTATATCGTTCAATTCCATTTCTAATCAATTCTGCTTTAACCGCTTCATGAATGTTGTTGATTGGCTTTGAAGATCTTATCATTGCTTGTTTACCAGCAACACCACCCGAAATAATGGAGGAATTAATTAAAGATTTAAAGTTTTCAACTGCTTGTTGAATAGTTATCAAATTGCTCATGGTTAAAAAATTTGGATAGAGGAACACCGAGAGCGTTTGAGATTTTTTCAATATTTACAATTGATATATTTCTTTGACCACTTTCAACACTAGCGATATAGCTTCTATCTAAGTCAGAAGAATACGCTAAATCTTTTTGAGACATATTTTTTTCTTGTCTCAATTCTTTTATTCGAATACCAATTTTTGATTTAACGTCCATAATGCAAATATG
>CAYLSF010001196.1:0-2702 GCA_964385675.1 uncultured Saprospiraceae bacterium | reverse complement strand
ATCTTTTCTTGTCTCACATACGCTTGCTGATATGATTCTTAGGGGTGATTGGAAAATACAATCAGGCGAGGCAATTCTAAGACTTGCTCCGGAACCTCCATATTATTCACTGAGAATTGACGAAGCACAATCTTATCTTGAGTGCAGTCGAACTCGTATCAACGATGATCTGTTTGAAACGATTCCGTTAGTTTCTATTCATTGGGGATATTGGTGGCATTTTACAAGATCGATGCTTGCAAGCATTGCAGGTGAATGGATACGACGATACGATTTGTCATGGGATAGTCCCAATAGCTTAAATCTTTCATTCAATGGAAATCCTGCTCAAAGATCGCTTTCTTGGTACGACGGTTTTGAGGTTGGTTATAGCCGCAGAAAACTCGTTGGGCATGGAAATCGTCTTCTTCTGTCTAAGGATTTCCTTGAAACCTTAATAGGGGATTATAATTTGTGTTTAGTTGTTACAAGCTTCTCGAAACGCTATGCATACGGAACATCTGTAGGTCGTGAAAATGAAATTGAATTATCAAAGGAAAAGGAATATTTACTGATATATCGATAATTTAAGGTCGTTACAACTAGATGAGATTGATAGGATTCAGTATTGATGTTTTTGAGTGAGTTAAATTTATAAACTTTTAGAACTTCTAAGTTGCTTGTAAAATCAATTTATCATTTTCCAAAATAGTTGTTAAAAGAAGACCATCAGGAAGTTCCAAACCTTCATAAGTTATAAAGTTGTCGGTAAAAGAATTAAAGTTAAGGATCTCGAATTGGTCGTTAAGAGATGGGTTGAAATCATTTAGAAGATTGATCTTTAGAGTTCCATTTAAATTAGCATTACCTGTAATATTTAGTTGGTCGAATTCATCATTTGGGATAAGACCTCCTAATTCAATGTTGAGAACTCCGGTTGAGTTTTGAGAGTAATCTCCGTTAATAGTTAAAGTACCGAAAGGACTACCTGGAACAACAGCTCCAGAATTTGATACAAAAGCATTAATAGTGCCTGAGCCTTCAAGATTACCGCCCATAATATCAAGTATAAGAGGTGAAGTAATTGTTCCATTATTTAATATAGTATTGCCCTCAGATTGGATATAACCAGCTGTTAAATTTAATGTAGTATCTGTAACTTCTACATTACCTCCTGAGTTTTGAAGGAATACACTAAGTAATACTTGATTAGAGTCAAATACCTGATTAGAGCCATCTACTTGAAAAATTCCCTCGTTATTAATTTCACTAGGAAAATCAATAGGGAGGAAAAAAACATTTTCTAAAAGAACATCAGGGACTCTTTCTAGGCCATCACCAGTCTGAGTGAAAGTTCCAGAGTTATTAAAGGTGCCAATTAAGCCATGAAAAGATACTCCGACACTAGTACCTATACCTCCACCCGATTGTTCTAAAGTAATAAAATCACCTGTATTTACCAGATTTATTGCGGAAAGATCGAGAATTCCATTCTCCCAAATAGTTCTTCCTGCTAGATTTAAGGTGTCACCCACAAATGCCGTTGCTACGGGCAGAGGTAAGCCATTAATAATGTTGCCACCTGGATTATTGATTTTTAGGGGTAAGTCAAAAGTAACTGTATCAGATATGAAGAAGAAACCAATGTCAAAAACTACAGTACCTGGTCCAGAGCCAGTATGAAGGCCAATAAAATTGTGGGCTCTAAGAAAATCTGGACTAAAAAATTCTAAACTTGCATCTTCAGAAATGTTATAAGTTACATTTTTATGGGTTCCCCCGCCCGATAATTCGAGCAAGCCTCGGCTGACTTCTATTGTTCCTTCTGTATTGTTAAAAGCTACACTAATATTAAGACGGCCTCCACTTGTGCTTTCTCCCTTAAAAAAGCCTGTGTTATTGATTATTCCATCTGATCCTGGGATAAAAGAATTGCTATCTGGATCTGGCAATGGTGTAATTCCCCCACCAGTATGAATGAAACTACCTACATTATTAAAATTTCCAATTAAAGGGCGACGAGAAGATCCTGAAGTGCTAAATTCTCCAGTGTTTATTAGATTAATTTCAGAACCAATACTTAAAGCACCTTTTTCCCAAATACTATTTCCGGTCAAGGTTATATTTCCATTCCCATTAATAGTAGTGTCATCATTTATAGTAAGACCATTATTTAAATCTACATTTCCTGTGAAATTTAGATTTACATCAGAAAAAATAAGTTTTTCTTCGCTGATAAGACTGTTAAATGAAATAATCTGATCGTTAATTGTGATAGTATCTTCCCCAGGTGTGCTAATCAAAACAAAGTCGTCGGATCTAGGCAATTCACCCGTACTCCAGTTAAATGGATCACTCCAATTACCACTTTCTCCAATCCAAAAAATAGTAGCTTCGACAAGAGACAAAGAGCTAGATATATTTTCTGTTCCTAGGGAGTTTCCAAATAAATCTGAAACCATAGGGGCATTAATTACAAGTTGGTAGTCACCTTCTGGAAGTGAATCGAAGACTAATTCAACAACTCTTTCATTATTTTTTAATTGAATATCGATAGGATTAATAAAGTTTCCATTATCATTTAATAATTGGAAATATTCAGGTTGAACTGTGTCGGGTAAAATTGGTTCAGAAAAATTTATTTTTACAAAGGGGCTTTCTGAACTTCCAATTCCATTATTTGGAGGATCAATATCGGTAATTTGTGGCGCAAAGGTATCGGG
>CAYLSF010001195.1:0-2708 GCA_964385675.1 uncultured Saprospiraceae bacterium | reverse complement strand
AGGATATTTACGATAACAAAAATAGAGGCTGTAAATAAGACACATCCCAAAATAACGGGAATATCAAATGTTTTTAGGGCTTCGATGGTTTCATAACCAATTCCTTTATAACTAAATACTGATTCTACAAAAAATGCTCCTGCTAATAAAGCGGCAAACCAACCTGATACAGCCGTTAAAACAGGATTTAAAGCATTTCGTAAGGCATGTTTAAAAATTATGGTATATTGAGATAATCCTTTAGATTTTGCAGTCCGAATATAATCTTCTGATAATACATCTAACATGGCAGAACGAGTCAATTGTGTGACAATTGCGACAGGACGAATACCCAAAGCTATGGCAGGTAGTATCAAATGTCGCCATTCATAATAGTCTCTTCCTGTGTCATCTATTTCTAGTAAACTTCCTGTTACCGTCAATCCTGTCCAATCTGACCATAAAAACCCAAAAATAAAAGCTAGTATAGTTGCTGTAACATAACTGGGTAAAGAATAACCAAATACAGAAGTCACAACGGCTGTATTATCAAACCATGTATTTTGATACAATGCGGCAAATACACCTAAAATAATTCCTAGAAAAGTGGCGATTAAAATAGCCGTTAAAGCCAAAATAGCGGTTTGAGGAATAGCTTGACTTAAAATATCAGAAACTTTCCGTCCTGTTTGATAGGATTCTCTGAGATAAGGAGATTTGGCGACAATGGCTGTATTCCCTAAAGGAATAAGCCTTAAATAATTATATTTAGCTTGATTTTCAGGGGAATGATTTACCCAAGCAATTGGAGAAACATCTCTCAAATACCACAGCAATTGAGTGGTCAAAGATTGATCTAAGCCTAATTCTTTTTGCTTTGCTTCTAGAGAAGCCACATCACTACGCTGCCCAAAAGTCAAACTAGCCGGGTCAACAGGTGCTAAATAAATTATGGATGATATCAGCATCGTCACCAATATCAACACCACAACACCATAACTTAACCGCCTTAGAATGAATTTAACCATGTTAGTGATTGGTAGCGAATGGCTAGTAGAGACGTTGTATAGCAACGTCTCTACTAATCACTACAATTTATTGCATAAACTGAGCTTCCATTTGCTCAAAATTCGGGACTGTTCTATGGTGCCATTTTTGAATCATCACACCATCTTTCCACAATAAAATACCAGGATTTGAACGAACGATTGTTTTTAATAAAATATCATCTGCCGTATAAAATGGAACATCTAACTGAATTGCTTCTTGAAACGCTTTAATATCTTCTGGATTTGCTACTCCCACTACAGCATATACATTTAATCCTTTGGATTTCGCAGCTTCTGCTAACATTCCTAATTTTGTAGCAAATGCTTCTTTATCCGCATATCCCATTTTGTGTGATACAAACATGATACTATAATTTGGATCGCCTAGAAGTGTTTCTGTAATTTCTGACTTCACTACTTGTCTATCCACTTTAGAATCTACTAAAGTCCATCCTTCCTCTACTCCACCGTCAATCGTATCTTCTGCGGTTAATTCTATGGGTTCATCACCACTACCATCATCATAATATAAATAGGTCGTTTCTGTCACCGTCTCCCCTTCTATCGCATATTCATACACTTTGTTGGTTTCTACATCCTCCTGAATTCTATCTACATATTCCCAACCTTCTGATGGTAAGTTACTCGCATCAAACTGTTGTGTTTCGCCTGTCTCTGTATTTTTATACACAAATATAATTGGAGCATTCGCCACCTTATCAATTTGTGCTTGCTTTTCTTCCTTTACATTTACACCATGAGGAAATGGACGGAAATCCCAAATTGGCAAGTTTAATTTTGAGCTATAGAGACATAAAGCTAAAATTGCTACAAGCGTACCGCCTGCGATGTAATTTTGCATTTTTGTATCAAATAACTCATGCATATCCCTGTGTCTCCAAACAAAGAAAATAGCAGGAATCATCAAAAATACATCCTTCAAGAAAGAGGTACGAGGGTCTAACTTTAAGAAATCACCAAAACAACCACAATCCGTTACCCGCATATTTGATTTTACAAATCCTTCCCACTTTCCAAAATTAAAGAAGTTTTCTCCCTGAGGTACATAACCTGTCAAGAATGTAAAACCTGTTAGGAATGTAAAGAAGCCTACAATAACTAAAAATGCCCAACTAGTCAATTTCGACTTCATTCCCATCAATAGCATTACCCCTAATACGATTTCCAATACAATCATGATAATGGAAAAGGTCAAAGAGAAATCAGATAAAACAGGAAAGAGTGGCGCGATAAAAGACATATAAGTACCCTCAAAAGTTGTTGTAAACTCTGCAAAATATTGTTCCATTTTATAAGCAGTCCCTAGCGGATCAACGGCTTTTACCCAACCCGAAAAAATGAATAAAACCCCACAAAAATTTTGTAAAAAGGTCATTACCCAACTTTTATGTTCTTTATAAACTACCCCGACTGCTACCGTCAATAAAATAGCAGCAATACCAATGTAAAGGATTAATTGTAATAAGGTCATTTGTTTTTATATGCGACTTTCGACTTTCGACAATCGACAATCGAAAATACCTATTTATTGAAAAATTAATTAAATCAAATATAGTATAATTTATAATATTTAATTCCATACCTTATGTGGTTGAATATTAATTTTTGATTTTTTAGTTTTTGCTAACATTTTTATAAGATAATTAAATAAGTTTCATT
>CAYLSF010001194.1:0-2713 GCA_964385675.1 uncultured Saprospiraceae bacterium | reverse complement strand
TTTGATTAGTGATAATGTTTGGTTTTGGAATGGTCGTCGTCGTCCATTTATTATTATTGGAGGAACGATAGCGGCATTAATGATTTTGGCATTACCTTATATTGATGTTATTAATGCCTCATTGGGTTTCGATAGTTTGATTGGTGTAGCGATTACCGTTGCATTAACGTTAGATTTAGCTATTAATGTTAGTTTTAATCCTGCTCGTTCCATCATAGCTGATGTTACGCCTGAAGGAGAGGCTAGGACAAAAGGCTACACTTGGATGCAGACCATTTCTGGTTTTTTTGGTGTATTGGCTTATCTGATTAGTGCTTTTATCGATAATTATACGTTGATTTATTTTGGAGCGTTTTTCGTGTTTTTTAGCTCGGTGATTCCTACTTTTTATATCAAAGAACCTCGACATTTAGATGATGCTCAGTCTGCAGATACATTGGAGGAAGAGGAGGTTTTAGATGCCGAAATGACAGCTGAAAATGCAGCTAATCGAAATAAGGATACGAATTGGGGTGCATTTTTGAAGATTTGTTTTGCTCATGCTTTTACATGGGTAGGTGTACAAGTGATGTTTGTCTATATGTTTGCCTATATCAAAGAGGTAATTATGGGATATGGAACAACAGATACACTTCCTGACGATGAAAGCAGTCAAATAGGTTTTGGTATCGGAATCGCTTTTGCGATTTTGAATACGGTAGGCTTCCTTTTTCCTGCTTTAGTTCTTGAGCCGATTGCTCGTCGAATTGGTAGAGTACGTACGCATACTTTAGCTATTGCAGTTATGGCAATTGGTTATGCACTAATAGTTGTTTATGGACAATCTATGACCACGATGTTTATTTTGATGGCATTGGTTGGAATTGGATGGAGTGCGGTGGTGAGTTTACCGTTTGCGATTATGTCTGAGGTGGTGGATCAAAGGAAAATGGGCTTAATGATGGGGCTGTTTAATCTATCCGTCGTATTGCCTCAAATCGTAGCGTCTAACTTAGGTGGTTTTATTCAAGATCAGGCAGATAAATCTATTATTTTTATCATTAGTGCCTTTGCTTTGGGAATTTCTGCGGGTTTGTGGTTATTGGTGAAGGAGCAGAAGATAGTTAAGTAATTTTATGAAAACTCGGATACACTATGTATCCGAGCTTCGTTATATCTTATTTTTAAAAATTAATTGGAATCCCAAATCTAATTCCAACTGAGAAATTACCTTCTATTGATTCTTCATCAGTTTTTGCTAGAATATTCTGCCATCTCACATGAGGTAATATTGAAACAGAGTTTACGTCTTTTTTACTTGATTTTAAATTAAATACTGTACCTAATTCAAATGGTATTTGTATATCATCCTCGAATATTTTTGAATATCTAAATGTTATTCTTGAATATACCCCTGGTACAAATGAAATCCTGTTTGGTATCCAATATATTTCAGTGTCAACTCCACCTATAAAACCTTCTTTTAATTCTTCATTAGTATAAGCTGCACCCTTTGTTTCAGAAGTGAATAATTGACCATTACCTGTAGCTATAGTATCTGTTTGAACAAAGTTTACTTTTTTAAATTCATTAATATTATGACCATATGATAATAGAAGCTCTGCTTTGAAGTAGAAGAACGAATTTGGTCTTAAATTATAGTAATTTACTCCACCTTTAATTCCAAAACTATGAATTACTTGACTCTTTTTATCAATGATTGAGGACTCAAATATTTCTACTGATTGTCCTTCATAAAATGGCGTAATTGAATACCAGAATGGTCGTTTTTGTGTCCACACATTTTTACTTTCTTTTAACTCATATTCAATCATATTTTTCTTAAAGTTGGTGAAAGTTTTTTTTAATCTATCAAAATCATTAAAGAGTTTTGTAATTTTAATATCTTCATTTTTTAGTGAATCTATCCATTTAGCTTTGATTGATTTTATATTATCTGTACTATCTATTGTGTTCGTCTTATCTAGTTCTATTGCTATTTTTTTTATAATAGATTCTCTATGATTTTTGCTAATTAATTTTGCGTTTTTATTTGTGTCCTGTAACTCTAATTTTTGAACAAATTCTTTCTCAATGCTATCTTTTGGGAACTTCCAATTAATTAAGCTAGTATAGGCATATAGTGTATCTTGTATTGCTTCTCGTGATGGATTCTTTGCTTTTTTATTAATTTTTCGCTTTGCAATTCTAGCTCGCCTTAGACTGTATTTATAAATTGCCTTATTTGTGAAATTGAAGTTGATAGAGGCGTCGAAAATTGAATTAAAACTATTATTTGAAAATATAGTGTAGATATTATCTGTTACTCCTAAACCTATATTTAAGGTATGTATTCCTTTTTTTGAAGGTAAAATTCCTTGAACTGTACCTTTAGGTTTATCTAGTGAAAGTATAAAACCAGAAGAAGGTAACCGTTCTCCTATAATGGCAAAAGAGACATCTCTCTTTACTAAAGTTCTAAATGCAGCATTTGAAATTGCTTTGGTTGTATCATCTAAATCCAATGGATAATCCTGTGCAGACAATGTAAGATTAAAAAAACAGATGATTGAAAGCATAATTATTTTTCTGAAAGTCATAGTGAATAATCTTGAATTATAAGAAATTTACAAAAAAATATTAGAGTTGAAAATAAATATAGAAATGTAATATTATTTCTATATTTTTAATTGGAATCACACAATTAGAATTATGTTCTAAATTATAAAATAAC
>CAYLSF010001193.1:0-2714 GCA_964385675.1 uncultured Saprospiraceae bacterium | reverse complement strand
CCCTGTTGCGAATAATTAATTGAATTGAGTTTGTGGGTATTTTATGATAGTAACCTGTAATCATCGACTAAGTCGGCACAAACTCATGATCTCGACTTATTAGTGCGGGATTTTATTTTGTTCAACTCATAACTCGAATGAAAGTAACAGAAGCAGAATACGTAGGAAGTTTTCCGAGAGTCACTAAATGCCCACCGTTACAGAAGCCAGAATATGCTTTTATAGGTCGGTCAAATGTTGGAAAATCTTCTTTAATCAATATGTTGTGTAATCAGAAAAACTTGGCTTTAACGTCCAATAAGCCCGGTAAAACCCAAATGATTAACTACTTTGATATCAATCGGTGTTGGTATTTGGTAGATTTACCTGGATATGGTTATGCAAAAATCTCTAAGACTAAGCGGAAAGCATGGGAGCAAATGATCCAAAATTTCTTGATTCAGCGCACTTTTTTACAATGTTCTTGTGTGCTAATAGATGCTAATGTGCCGCCTCAACAGGTTGATTTAGACTTTATCAATTGGATGGGAGAAATGAGATTGCCTTTTATCTTGATTTTCACCAAAAGTGATAAATCTAGACAACGTTCTACTTATGATAAAAATGTAGAAACGTTCAAAGCTAAAATGCTAGAGACTTGGGAAGAATTACCTCGATATTTCGTGACTTCCGCCAAAAGTAAGGAGGGGCAAATCGAATTTTTAAAATTCATTGAGGAGGTAAATATTGAATTTTATGACCATTATGAAGATTGGAAGGAACAGATTAGATAATAAGTTATAGGTAATAGGGCATAGGTAATAAGTGACTTATTACTTATGCCCTATTACTTATTACATAGAGAAGATGCTACGAAGATACAATCCAAAAAAAGAGCGTTACCCTTATGTTGAGTCAGATTTGAATCAGTGGCCGCTTGTAAAATTGACTGCGGATAGAATCAATTTCTTGAAAGAAGTCAATGAATTTGCAGCAGCAGAAGTCACACGTGATTTGAATTCTGATGAGGTAAGTGATGAAATAGCTAGAACAATTTATTTGGAGCGTAAACGAGCAAAAGAAGATCCATGGCGAGTTGACCCTAAGAGTGAGCGAAAGTTTTGGAGTAATATTACTAAAGAATTGGTTAAAAAATCACTAGACAATGAGGAAAATGAGGAAGTTACGCATAACAATTCACGAATTCTTGGGAAAATAATTGATAGGTATTCTAGTGAAATTGCGGGTAGTTTTAGAATAAAAACCTACAGATTTGCCCGTACATTTTTGACTATGGCATTCACCCGATTATTGAATTCGGCTGCCTCCAAGAACATTTTTAAAATATTCAGTAGTCGATACAGATTACAAGAAAAAATTCAAGCTGTTGGTGAAATCGAATTGATTCGAGAATTGAGTAAAAAAGGAACCGTTGTTATTGTTCCAACCCATTTTAGTAATCTTGACTCTATTCTCATTGGATTGACGGTTGATTTTATTGGGATTCCTGCCGTTTCTTATGGTGCAGGGCTTAATCTATTCAATGAAGGTGTACTCGCTTATTTTATGAATCGATTAGGGGCTTATAGGATAGATCGTCGTAAAAAAAATAAACTCTATTTGGCTACCTTAAAAGCCTATTCCAATCTCTCCATTCAAAGAGGGACACATAGTTTATTTTTCCCAGGTGGCACTCGTGCTAGATCTGGAATGATTGAAAAGAAACTGAAATTGGGTATGCTGGGTTCAGTGATTGATGCACAACGAGGGAATTATGAATCAGGCAAAGATGATAAGATTTTCATCGTACCTATGGTATTAGGGTATCACTTTGTATTGGAGGCAAAAAGCTTGATTGAGCAGCATTTAAAAAGAGAAGGGGAGGAAAAATATCTAATGGCGAAAGATGAATTCAACTCTAAATGGTCTTTATTCAAGTTTGTTTGGAATTTCTTTTCGGCCAGTTCTGAAATTATCGTTTCTTTTGGAAAACCAATAGATGTTTTTGGAAATCAAGTCAATGAAAATGGAGAAAGTTTGGATAGCAGAGGGCAAGCTATCAATATCAAAGAATACTTTGAATCTAATGGAGTCTTGACACAAGATTTTCAACGAGATTCAGAATATACGAAATTATTAGCCAACAAGATTGTAGATAGACTTCATCGAGAAAATATTGTTTTATCTAGTCATGTTATTGCCTTTACCGCTTTTCAAATCATAAAAAAACGCCACCCTAAATTAGATATTTATGGAATTATGCGATTGAGTTCAGAAGACTGTATCATAACATCTTCCATATTTCAACAGGCTGTAGAACTTGTTGTGACTCGGCTTAAAAAATTAGAAAAAAGAGAACAAGTAAAATTATCCCCTTCCTTACATGAAAACTTATCAGAATTAATTCAAGATGGCATAAAACATCTAGGTATTTACCATCCACAAAAGGTTTTAAAATTAGATAAGCAAGGAAACTTCACCACCTCTAGCTTAAAATTACTTTACTACTATCATAATCACTTAGTAGGCTATAATCTAGAAAAAGTCGTTTTATGACTTTTGAACGAAAGGTTGCTTTAAAATAAAAACAGGTAAATGTAGTATATCCGAAGCTAGTGTCAAATAGAGAATCGGTAATATTATTGCAAAAATATTTTACCATTTGTATTCATACATTGTAATCAAACCTGTATATTTATTTTTGAAATGTTTTTTATTACAACTTTCAAGGATCT
>CAYLSF010001192.1:0-2717 GCA_964385675.1 uncultured Saprospiraceae bacterium | reverse complement strand
ATATATAACAATTAAGATGAAGGGATACTATCATAAAACGAAATAGATTAATGTGTAAAATTGAATCCAATTAAACTAAAAGAGGTTATAAATAGCTATCTTACGTTATTGGAAATTAAGCTAATTCGCATAATATATTCTGTTCATGTAGTGCAATAATTATGAATTACTTTTCTATCAATCTATATATCAAGATGCTTAACTGTGCCATAGCAGAAGGTATGTCTAGACAGGATTTTAAAGATTGGCCTATTTCAATGGAAGAGGCTGAAAAATTACAGGTTATTTCCGCAGATAATTTCTTAGAAGCTCACGAGTGGCTTGATGAAAAACTGGGCCCGGGGTTTGCCATTCGAGTAGGTCAGCAAATGGTTATTGATGATTATGGCGTTTTAGGTCTTTCTTGGCGTACTTGTTCAAGAGTAGGAGAAATCTACGACCGTAGCGAACGGTATTTCAAACTACTCTCCGATACATTTGTGTGGCAAATTCAAGAAGCAGGAAGCGTCTCTCATGTCATTCTAAATAGGAAAGCCAATAGAAGAGGAATGGAATTATCAACAGAAGCTAGTCTATCTGCCACAGTAGTAGTCTTACAAGCGATGTCTGAAAAAGATATTTTTCCTGTACAAGTTAGTTTTAAGCATAAAGCCCCCAAAGACTTGACGAGTTTTCATATTGCGTTCAAATGCCCTATACTTTTTAACCAATCTCAATATGCGATAAGTTACAAAACAGAGGATCTAAATCTAAGAACAGCTAAAGCAGATGCGAGCATTAATCGTTATCTATTACAACAAGTTGATGAGAAAACAAAAGGTATCAAAATTCCTGGTAGCAAATTTGTTCGGGATGTGGAAGAACTGATAACAGATGCCCTCCCTACAGGGATTCCCAGTATTCATCATATTAGTGAATTGATGGCGATGAGCAATAGAACATTAACCCGAAGACTTTCAGATGCTGGTGTCACTTATCGTGATTTGGTTAAAAAACTCCAAGAAAAAATCTCAAAAGAGCTATTAAAAGACAGCACTCAAAGTATAGGCGAAATCGCATTTCTAACAGGCTTTTCAGAGCAGAGTGCCTTTAATCGGGCGTTTAAAAAATGGACAGGTTCAACACCTTCAGCGTTTAGAAAGAATAATTGATAGTTTTTTAGCATCAATAACTGAATAGGATTTAAAAGTTGCAATAATCATTCGCTTTTATTTAGGTACTCAATAAAATAATCTCTATATGCTATTTTAAAGCCTTAGGGTAGAATTGAAAATACTCTTTAAAAAAACTATACTCCAAATGGTTACTAATGCGAAAGTGGACTCATTGTATAAGTAGATAAATTGATTTATTTACATAAAAACTATTCAAATGAAAAAATCTATTTTAAGTATTCTTTCTCCAGCAGCTATTTTTCTAAGTGTAATCGCTTTGTTTGCTTTTAATACCACACATCAAGAAAATTCTATACATATTGCTGGTGTGACTCAACTATCTGCTGGTAGCGGAGCTATTGTTTTAAATGGAGAGATAGTAGGAAATATTTTTGTACCTTATAGAACTGCTAATGCTTGTTCTTACAAAGAATATTGGTATTTAGGGGAAAAATATATTTACCCAAGTCCAAGCAATCAACAATCCATTTCCATCCAAATGAAAAAGTCTACTCCAAAACTCAATCTCAATCAGTTTCGCCAACAAATGAAAAAAAAGTTTCCTAATGGATATTTAATTGAAGTAACAGCTAAGGAGTTTCGAAAAGATTGTAAAAATTAGAGTTAAAGTAATTGAATATATTCATTAAGCACTGTTTATATTAAAGTCCACATTTCATAGTCTGATCGCTTCGATATCTGACTTCGAATATCGAAGCGATTGGAAATCGAATAAGTATAAAAAATCCGATTTAGTAACCGCTCAAATCAAAAGGTTATTTTTTATCCGCTACTTAATACCATTATTCATTATACCCCTCTACCTTAAAGTTAGATTTATCCTGCACTCCGCTATTCCTATCATAGTTTTTTCCGATTCAATTCAGTTCACAGCAATCATATTTCTTTTTTGGCTTAAAAGGTCAAAAAGTTGTCCTAAAGTGTCAAGAACCTCATTGGGCAACGCTGCACCTTTGTATCATCAAAAAAATAAATCATATCAAGATGATAAGGAATGATAACAATAATAAAACAGACAAAAATGGAAATCACATTTAAACTAACGGTACTAATTTTTGGAATCTTATTAACAGGACTTACCGCAGGTCTATGTTTCACTTGGTTCAATGCCGTTACTCCTGGAATTGGTCGTTTAGATGACCTAACTTTTTTAAAATCTTTTCAAGCCATGAATAGAGTCATTATTAACGGAAGCTTTATGATAGTATTCTTTGGTCCTGTTATTCTACTCTTTCTCAATGCTTATTTATTTAAAAATAGTGGAGTGAGTTTTTGGCTATTTCTTATAGCTGCTATACTCTTTTTTATGGGTATTGGTTTAGTAACCATCTTTGGAAATGTTCCACTCAATGAAATTTTAGACAAAGCTAACTTAGAAGTACTCTCCACAATTGAATTACAAGAGCTTCGAAACACCTTTGAGAAACCCTGGATTCAATGGCATACCGTTAGAGTTATAGCTTCCTTTTTATCTTTCTTATTACTACTCATAGGGTTTATTTATATGAAATAAGTAGTAGCATTTTTTAATAAATTTTAAAC
>CAYLSF010001191.1:0-2722 GCA_964385675.1 uncultured Saprospiraceae bacterium | reverse complement strand
TAATGATAAATAAGAGCTAATAAATATTAAATTCTCTAAACCGAGAATAGCTGTAACCCGTAGAATCATGAAAAATGAACTGCAATTTGATTTTGAAAATTCTCAAATGAAAGTTTTGAAAAAATGAAGTAATAACTTTTAAAAGTGGATGAAAAAGTGTGTTCCTTTTGAGAAAATAGGAGTTATGTAAATACTTACAATAAAAAACATTAATCCATGAAATCATTAAAGCTAGTTCAATACGGATTTATTATAAGTCTATTATTATGTCACTCTATGCTTCATGCCAGTTTGATTGGTGAGTCCAAAACCTTAAAAGATGCAATAGGAATAAATAACGATTATGTAGGTACAATCCCCTTGCCGTATGATTTCTTTTCAATTGATTATGATGAAGTTTACAATGACTTAAACGTACTATACAAAGCGACAAATGATATTGATTATTTATCAGATATAGGGTATCTCATGATTCTTGAAAAAAGATATGATGAAGCGATTGATTTATACCTTACCATAGAACAAAAAGTCCCAAACAGATTCTCAACTGCCTCTAATATTGGAATGGCTTATGAACTTAAAGGAGACAATTTAAATGCCTTAAAATGGATAAAACGTTCTATGAAAATTGATCCGAGTGCTTACAATTACGCTGAATGGTTACATGCAAATATTTTAGCCGTTAAAATCCAAGGAACACATTCTACTAAGAGTCAATCCTTAATTTATACAGATTTTGGAAGTGATGTATATCCTAAATCTCAATTACAAGAAGGTGATCTAAATAGATTGAGAGAGCAGATATATTACCAATTAAGAGAACGGACATCCTTTGTCAAAGAAAAAGATCCCATAATCGCTCAATTATTTTTTGAAATGGGAAATATCTTTTTCCTTCAAAAGCGGTATCATGGAGCAATTCGAGCGTTTAAAAAAGCTAAAGCACGTGGATTTGAAGGAGAATTATTGTGGGAAAGATTGCAACTTGCTAGAGAATATAGTGATTTGAAACCGTATAAATCTCCATATACAAAATTAGAGGACTTTATTGTACTAGAACAACTAGATGAAAGGGATATTAATCAAAAATATTCTTTTAAAGATTTTAGGCAATTTTGGCAATTCATATTGTGTGGATTTGGAGTTTTTGTAGGGCTTGTATTTTTTGTAAAACGATAAAGGTAGTTATCTGGCATTTTTAAAATGCCAGATAATTTATACCTTAAAATCTATTTTAACTCCATCTTGATAGGCTCCCAGTCAATCGGACGTTTTTCAAAATAACTCATATTAGCGGCCAAAGAAGGAGCAGAGGCTCTTAAACCAAATGCAGCATCTTCTACCACCTTTTTACCATTACGAATACTATCATAGAAATTAGCATAGTGATGTACATGATCACTATAGCCTTCTGGCGATTTGTAAACCATAGATTTTGGTTCAATGACCTCTGGCATAGGTGTACCATAATGGTTTTTATACCATTTTTCATAAGCTGCTTGTTCTGCTTTGGAGAATGTAAAATAAGCGTTATAACCTTTGTAGCCAGGAGTGGATTTCATTTTACTACGAGTTACGGTTAAATCATTCCAACCCACATCTAGGACACCCTCTGTACCGATAATACGAGTACCACCGCCTCCACCTTTTCCATCTACAAAATTCACCCGCAATTGCAAGTTAAATGCAGGATGCTTGTCCGTAGCAGGATAATCGCACACACCAATCATCACATCAGGTACATCTCTACCATCTTTCCAATAGCGTAAGCCACCTGTTGTGTAAATACGATTAGGGCCATAAGAGTCTAAAATACAGTGTAAACCAGAAAATAAATGAACAAATAAATCACCCGCTACACCTGTACCATAATCTTGATAATTTCTCCAACGGAAGAAACGAGTTGCATCAAAGTCTCTTTTAGGAGCCGTATGCAAAAAGCGTTTCCAATCAACCGTTTTCTCCGAAGCATCCGTTGGAATAGAATATTGCCATGCACCAACTGCCGACTGACGGTCAAACCACGCCTCTGCCATAATGACTTCTCCTATATCACCCCTGGCAATCAATTCTTTAGCCTTCCACGTTGTAATAGCACTAACACGCTGACTTCCTACTTGAAAAACAGATTTATACTTTTTCTCCGCATCTACAATGGCTTTTCCTTGTTCAATTTTATGTACCATCGGCTTTTCACAATACACCGCTTTTCCGGCTTTCATGGCATCAATGGCAATGACATCATGCCAGTGGTCAGAGGTGGCAATAATAACCGCATCGACATCTTTTCGAGTCAATAATTCTTCATGATTTCGAGTAGTGTAAATATCGTTACCATACGTTTCTTTTACGGATTGCAAGCGACCGTCATACAAATCACAAGCGGCTACCAATTTTGCACCAGGAGCTCCTAAAGCCGCTTTTGCATTCATATAGCCTTGAATCCCCATACCGATAATGCCGAGTTGAATCTTATCATTAGCAGTTTTATGCTTTTTTAACCCTTCTAAAGTCTCAATATAATTGTCTTGACTCAACAAAAGGGTAGGGGCGGCAGTCGCTAAAAGCCCTCCTGTCATAGTCTTCACAAATGAACGACGAGATTTCTTCATTTTTTTAGTTTTAAATGGTTTTTAATTTGGTGATTGGTAACTCATAATTAGTTGCCAATTTCTAATAACTACATAATAAAAGTACAGTAAATATTGAAAAATTACTACTT
>CAYLSF010001190.1:0-2723 GCA_964385675.1 uncultured Saprospiraceae bacterium | reverse complement strand
TATTACAGCGTATAAATGTAGAATAGAGATAATTTAGTACACTATTTTTAGATTCATTATGAAATCTTATGACGTTATCATAATTGGAGGAGGACTAGCGGGTTTAGTTAGTGGATTACACTTATCTCAACAAGGTGTGGCTGTTGCTTTATTTGAAAAAAAAGACTATCCATTTCATAAGGTCTGTGGCGAATATATCTCAAATGAAGTTCTGCCTTACTTAAATACCCTAGGTGTTGATTTATTAGCGTTAGGAGCAAAATCATTAAAACGATTTCAACTCAGTGCACCAAATGGAAAATTGGTGGAAGCTACTCTTCCGCTAGGCGGAACAAGTATAAGTAGATACACCATTGATAATTTTTTATATCAAAAAGGACAAGAACAAGGTATTGATTTTTATACCAAGACCACGGTTCAATCGGTTAATTTTCAATCTGATTTATTTACAATAAAAACGAAGAAAGGGAAAGTTTTTCAAGCCAAAGCAGTCATTGGTAGTTTTGGCAAACGCTCCAATATAGATGCTCATTTGCAACGTCCATTTTTCAAAAAAAGAACTTATTATGTTGGTATCAAACAATATTATAAATATGATTTTCCAGAAGATTTAGTCGCATTACATAACTTTAAAGGGGGCTATTGCGGTGTTTCAATGGTGGAAAATGGGTTGCTTAATGTAGCATATTTGACGACTAAACAAAACCTTGCTCAAAATGAAAATAATATACAACTTACGGAAGAAAAGGTCTTGATGCAAAACCCCTTTTTAGCGGATTTATTAAAAAATGGAAAACCCATTTTATCTAAACCACTCGCTATTTCCAACATATCTTTTCAACAAAAAGAATTAGTTAATAATCATATTTTAATGACAGGAGATGCCGCAGGTATGATACCTCCACTAAGTGGTAATGGAATGGCAATGGCGATTCATGCCGCTCGGATAGCAAGTGAAGAAACTTTAAATTTTCTAAATCAAAACATCACTAGACATCAATTAGAACATAATTATCAAAAACGATGGAACGCCTTATTTAGTAATAGGTTGTTTTGGGGTAGAAAATTACAATACTTTATGGGACAACCCTTTATTTCCAATTTATCTATTCAAACCCTACAATGGTTTCCTGCCCTCCTTCCTATCATCGTTAAACAAACACATGGTAATGTTTCCATTTAGCATCACCTACTTCCCAAAATAGGATGATAAATCTCAAAAAGAATCTAAATTTAAAAACTGGCACATGTTAAGTGTTTGAAAAACAAAGTATTACGTAAATGGTACAATTTACGTAATACTATAATTACAAGTTGATTATAAATAATCAACAATCAATAAGAAATTTAAGGTATGTTTTCATAATAAGTTTTTATCCCGATAGTTATCGGGAAAAATTGGGTTAGGTGTTTTATTAAAAGTCTGTTCTTATTCAGAACAGACTTTTTTCTTTGGTCACACTCTAATTACTTATCTCAATCATTTTCATGTCTTATAAATTTTCCCGTTCTTTTCACCATGATTTACTATTGTATCATTGTTCTTCTGCTTACACTATATTATATGGGGTTGCAAACGTATTATTTGAAAGGTTGGCAAAGCTTGCCCTTATGGAATATACCTAAGAACTATCAACCTAAAACATTTATTTCCATCTTAATTCCCGCACGAAATGAGGCTGATAATATTACGCACTGTATTGATAGTATTTTAAATCAGCGTTATCCTTCTTCCTTATTTGAAATTCTTGTTATAGATGATCATTCAACGGATGATACAGCAACTTTGGTAAAAAATTATAACCTATCAAACGTCCATTGCTTAGCTTTAGCAGACTATGTGGATCGGGCAAAAATTCAATCCTTTAAGAAAAAAGCCATTGAAATAGCTTTAACACAAGCCAAAGGCGAATTGATAGTTGGAACAGATGCGGATTGCATCACCCAAAAAGATTGGTTAGCTTTATTAGCTTCTTTTTATGAGCAAAAAGATTTGAAATTTATAGCCGCCCCTGTCAATTTCTATCAAGAACAAACTACTTTTGAGCGTTTTCAATCGCTAGACTTTATGGGAATGATGGGTATTACGGGGTCGGGTATTCATACCCAACTCATGCACATGTGTAATGGTGCAAATATGGCTTATACCAAATCAGCTTTTGATGCCGTAGGTGGTTTTGAGGGAACTGAGCAATTTGCATCGGGGGATGATATGATGCTCTTGCACAAAATTGCTAAACGCTATCCCAATCAAATTGGATTTTTAAAAAATCAATCGGCTACTGTCTTCACTAAAGCTAAATCAACGCTTAAAGGATTTATCAATCAACGGGTTCGCTGGTCAACCAAATCGGGCAGTTATGAAGAAAAGCAAGTAACCCTTTTATTAGCCTTAGTATGGTTCTTTTGTCTAAGTATTCCACTTACTTTTCTATTAGCCTTTTGGGGAGGTATTTATTTCGTTTATCTCGGACTTTTCCAATTAGCTTGTAAAGCAATCGTCGATTACCCATTGCTCTCCCAAACTAGTAAATTCTTTAACCGAAAAGAAATGATGCAAGTCTTTGGCATCGCTTCTATTTATCACTTACTCTATATTATAGTAGTTGGCTTTTTAGGCGGTGTTGTCAAAAACTATGAATGGAAAGGACGGAGGGTTAGGTGAGGGAATTGATAATTGATAATTGATAATTGATAATTGATAATTGATAATTGATAATTGA
>CAYLSF010001189.1:0-2723 GCA_964385675.1 uncultured Saprospiraceae bacterium | reverse complement strand
GCTCCTAAACCAGTGTAACCACAATAGCCTTCCATAATATATTTTATAGCTGTTTTACTGTTATTTGGATGTGGAAACTCTAATCCTCCTGTAGAAGAAAACACAACGATTTTTGACTTTTCTGACCTATCTGTCCAAGAGATTTATAAACTTCAAGACCAACGTGATGCAAAAGGATTGATTCCTTTTTTAAAAGACAAAAACCCAACTTATCGGTATATGGCAACCATGGCTTTTGCTTCTATTCAAGATACCTCTAAAGCCAATTTAGCCAGTACAATATCTGCCCTAGATGAAACATTACAAAATCTAAATGAGGATGAAAATATCCGAGCTATGGCAGCCTATGCTTTAGGACAAATTGGTTCACCTGATGCGGTTCAAACTTTATTAAATGCCTTTGATGGAGATAGGAGTCAAGCCTCTTATTTGGTCAATGCACACATCATGGAATCCATTGGAAAATGTGCACCAGATAAATATCTGAAATTTTTAAGTACCGCACCATCTTACACGCATGAAGATACAGTAATCAATGAAGGATTAGCGTATGGCGTTTACCGTTACTTATTAAGGGGTATTGCTATCCCACAAGGTACTAAAAGGATGTTGTCTATATTAGCCGATGAAAAAATGCCAACTAGCGTTAAACGCATTGCAGCCAACTATTTTGGGCGTTCTAAATCTGTTGTTTTTCAAACACCACAAGAGTTAGAGCAATTTATCCAAATTTCAAAAAATGAAAAAGATGCCTATACCAGAATGGCATTAGCTTTAGCGTTGGGTAAAATGGAAGTTAACCCTGTAATTCTTACAACGCTGCAAGATATGTATCGCTCAGAAACAGACTACCGAGTTAAAATCAACATATTAAGGAGTATCAAAAAATATGAATATATAGATGCTAAACCTATTTACTTAGGTGGACTAAAAGATGAAAGCGAATTAGTAGCCATTGCCGCATCAGAATACTTTAGAAGCAATGGAATTCGCCCTGATGTAGATCTATATTATGGATTGTCCAATGATAGTACGATTACCAATTGGCAAGTCAAAGCCAATATGGCAGGGGCTGCTTTAGCACATATTAGCTATACCCGAGCAAAATTAAGAACAGAAATTAGTGATGGATTAAAAGCTAAATTTCAAGCCTCTAATAATCCTTATGAGAAAGGTGTAATTACAGATTGTTTAGCAGGTTTTGCTATGAATTATGACTTTTTAGGGGAACAAGCTTTTAATATGAATAATCACGCCTTTGTGCGTACAAAAGCAATTGAAGCTTTAGGCGAAATTCGTAAAAACCCTAAACTACAAGCCATATTTGGTCCTGATTATGGATTTATCCTCAACTTTTTTCAAACCTCTTTCAAAAAAGCATTTGAAACGGGGGATATTGCTCTTATGGGAACAGTTGCTAATCTTTTAAGAGAACCCGACTTGGGGTATAGATTTACTTTTGCTAACGATTATCAATTTTTGATAGACGCCAAAAGTAAATTAAATCTACCTAAAGACATCGAAACCTATCAAGAACTGCAACGCACTATTGATTACTTCGCAGGAAAACCTTCAACAGAAAACTTTGAAAAGAAATATAATAATCCTATCCAATGGGAAAGTTTACAAGATTTAACCTTAGAAACTAAAGCTATTGTTAGTACGACCAAAGGAGATATTACCTTTTCTCTATATCCTGTAGAAGCACCAGGTAGCGTGGCTAACTTTGTAGAACTAGCAAAAGAAGGATTTTATAATAATAAAACATTCCATCGGGTTGTTCCTAACTTTGTAGCACAAGGCGGTTGTCCTAGAGGAGATGGTTGGGGTAGTTTAGATTATACGATTCGTTCCGAATTTTCGCCCTTAAAGTATGACGATGAGGGTTGGGTTGGTATGGCATCCGCAGGCAAGGATACCGAAGGCGTTCAATGGTTTATTACTCATTCACCTACGCCTCATTTAGATGGCCGTTACACAATTTTTGCAAAAGTAACAGATGGAATGGATGTCGTCCATCAACTAACTATTGGCGATAAGATTAAATCTGTGAAAGTGGAATAGGGAATTAGTGGTTAGTGGTTAGTGGTTAGTGACTAGATACTAATTACTGACCACTAGCCACTAATTACTAATCACTAAAACCGATACATCAAACTCACACCACCTAGAGAAATAGCACCTTCTCCTACAGCTTCTCCTTCTGTTTGTACATTGATTTCATAGCCTAAGGCGATAGCAGGGGCAACGACCCAACGTTCTTTAAAAACCCATTGATAACCAATTTCAAAAGTAGGTTGAAGTACTGTAATTTCTGTCGTTCCCATACTAGGGCTAGGGTTCTGGATATCATCAATCCAATCTATAGATAGCCACCAAATATCCGCTCGACCACCTAGGAAAAAGCCTTGTTGTGCGGATTTAAAATAATAACGATAACCCGCTGACAATCCCAAACCACCACCCTCTTCATTATCATTATATTCACTAAAATCTTGTCTATCTGCCGCATTATATCCTAATCTAAAATGTACACCATGATGGTCTTGAAATCCAAAATCAATTTTGGCTGTGCTAATGATCCCCGCAGGATAGGCTTGTACTTCTACCCCAACATCTGTGTTTTGAGCAGATAAAGAAAGGGTTACTAAGAGGAACAAACAACTTAGAGATTGATATTTCATCTGATGAATATTTAATATTATTAATAAAACCATTTTACT
>CAYLSF010001188.1:0-2724 GCA_964385675.1 uncultured Saprospiraceae bacterium | reverse complement strand
TTATACAACTAGACGACAATCAACTTAAATGTGTTATTGAAGATAATGGCGTTGGACGAGCAGAAGCCGCTATTTTAGCTGGTTGGAAGCCAAAAGAATATCGCTCCTCTGGGTTACAAACGACGAAAAATAGATTACAATTATTAAATAGTGATGTAGAAAATACTCACAATGTTTTATTTAAAATAATTGATTTAAAAGATGATCAGGAGCAATCAATAGGGACAAGAGTAGAATTGATTATTTACCTAAGGTAATAATAGATCAAATAATTGTATATTTGTAATTATTCAATATGAATTATTACTTAACAGCTATTCTCAATAATAATTGATCCAAAATTTTTCATCTTGTTAATTAGATACTTAACTATAATTATTTCTATTGGTAGTTTAGCTTTTTCCACTACTATAATTGCCCAATCTCCAAGTTATTTTACCCTAACCACAGATGATGGATTACCTAGCAATACTGTTTATGCAATTCATCAAGATAATATTGGTTTTCTATGGTTTGCTACTGAATCTGGTATATGTAGATATGACGGGAGTAAATTTAAGTATTTTGATCATTCGATGTTAAAAGATCAAGATATTATTGGATTATATGCAGATACTACTGGCAAAATTTGGCTTTGGAATCTTAATGGACAATTAAGTTTTATACATGATGATAAAATAAACCTTTATGAGTTCCCCGATACATTAGGCAAAATGAACTATAAAGAATTTAGGATTGATAGCAGAGGAAATTATTGGTTAGCTAGTAAAAGTAGAGGAGTTTGGATGTATAACCCTCATACGCATGCGTTCAGACAAGTTATTACAGCTTCAAACAACACTATTGAGGAAGATAAATATGGTAATATTTATCTTGGCGGATTCATAAAAGTCAATCCCAAAGGTCTCCTAGATACACTTTTATCTCCTGCTGGAGACTACATTAGAAAAACTAAATCAGGGCGACTCTTGCTCCACAACCTATCAAATACTAAATTTTATGAATTAAAGGATAATCAACAGTTTGAATTGATTTCTCCTAATTTACCAAATTCAGTAACCTATAAATTAGCTAATATTTTTGAAGATAATGACGAAACCTTATGGGTTGCTACATCTCGGCAATTATTTGGATATAATAAGGATTATAACCCAATAAATAATGAACAATCCTTTTTGAAAGATTTAACTGTCAATTATCTATTACAAGACAAGGAAAACAATTATTGGTTGGCGATCAATGGAGAAGGATTAAGAATTTATCCCTCGTTTAAAGTTTTAACTTATAATGCTGACAACTCTTCATTGCCAGGAAAAGCTGTTTGGTCTATTACCTCTAACCAAAATGGAATACTCTTTGTCGGACAAGAAGATGGTAAAATCTCCTTACTTAAAAATAAAAAATTTCATAGCCTAGACTTAAAATTGGCTTACCCTATTAGCAAAGTATTAACACTTAAAAATAACCATTTTTGGCTTTCTACCTTTAAGATGTTACAGATTAGCGAAAATTTTGAGTTTTTGAAAATTGGTAATGAATTAGATTCTCGTTATCAAAAAATCTACAAAGCTAAAAGTTTATTTGAAGATACTACAAGCCAATATATGTATAGTGGTCATAACTGGGGAGTTTATCGAACGGATAAACGTAACTCCTCCAAATTTTGGGGATATAATCGTCAAAATGCATTTGAATTATCACAGTTAGGCAAGGAATATCAGGGTGGAGTTAGGGTTTATTCAATAGCTAAGGATTATTTAGAAGATAAAATTTACTTTGGTAAAATAGATGGTTTATTTTATCTCGAAAATGACTCTATTTTTAGAGAGTCAACTATAAAACAATTTACAATTGAAGGATTGGAACAACAACCTTGGGTTTCCCATATCATAACGGATATGAATCATAATATGTGGTTGGGAACTTATGGACAAGGCGTGATTTGGTTAAAAAATGGCAAAATTCACCGACATTATCATGATATAAATGGCCTGACAGACAATCATTGTAATACCTTGGCTATAAAAGATAATATCATCTGGGTGGGTACAAAAAATGGCATCAACAAAATTAATTTAAACACCGATACAATAACATGGATTAATAAATTAGATGGTTTACCCAATAATGAAATAAAGGCCCTTCATATCATGAAGGATAAAGTCTATGTAGGTACTAAGCACGGTTTAACTGTTTTCTCAGAAAAGTTTATTCAAAAAAATACTATTCCTCCTACAACACTTTTTACTGGTGTAAAAGTTATGGGTAAAGCCACCACAATTCAATCTTCCTATGCGTTAACTTATGATCAAAATAATATAGAGGTTTCATTTACGGGATTAAATTATAGAAGTCAAGGAAAACATTTGTACAAATACAGAATGTTAGGCGTAGATACGAGCTGGACGATGACGACTTACGATTTTGTTTCCTTTCCTGCTTTAGCCCCTAATCATTATACTTTAGAGGTAATCGCCATCAATGAAGATGGTATCGAGAGCAATATTACTGCATCTATAAATTTTAATATACATCCACCTTACTGGCAGACATTATGGTTTAATCTTGCACTCATTGTAGGGGTGAGCGGTTTAGGTTTTGGGGTGTTCTATTTATGGTTTCAACAATATAGACAAAAACAAGAACTCAAAAATGAGTTGAGTCAAAAAGTAACCTCATTAACCATGAAAGCCTTACAATCTCAAATGAATCCTCATTTTATAT
>CAYLSF010001187.1:0-2731 GCA_964385675.1 uncultured Saprospiraceae bacterium | reverse complement strand
AGCCCTTCCATTCATATCTTAAAGATAGATATTATGACGTAATAAAAATACTATTTTAATTGACCTGCAATGAATCCAGTTGTCCAAGCCGCTTGAAAATTATATCCCCCCGTTATGGCGTCAATATCCATTACTTCGCCTGCAAAATATAGATTTTTACAAACCTTGCTTTCCATTGTTTTGAGATTAATACTCTCTAAACTTACACCACCACAGGTTACAAATTCCTCTTTAAAGGTCGTTTTTCCTTTCACTTGATAAATATCATTAGTCAGCAATGTCATTATTTTTGATAAAGACTTTTTACCCAATTCACCCCAACGTTGCTTTGGGTTCAATTGTCCTTTTTGGACTAGGTATTGCCAAAGTCTATCGGGTAAAAAATATGGTCGAATATTACTCAATATCTTCTTGGAATAGGTCTGTTGTACCTGTTTTAATTCTGATAGTACGACCTCATTATTTCGTTCATTTACCCAATTGACTTGCACCTTAAATTCATAGTTTCTATCCGATAAAATTCTTGCTCCAAATGCAGACAATACCAAAATAGCAGGTCCACTCATACCCCAGTGTGTAATCAAAAGTGGTCCTTCGGCTTTTAATTTTGTTCCTTGAATATTGGTTTGTACATGTGGCACGACTACGCCCATTAGCTTTGTTACGGTCTCCTTTGGCATATTAAAGGTAAATAAGGACGGAACAGGCGTTTCTATTTTATGTCCTAACTTCTCCAACCATTCCAACCCTTTTCGTTTTGGCGAACCTCCCGTAGCTACAATGACTTTATCAAATATTTGTGTAGGGATTTCTGATTTTAGAAAGGTCAATTTTAGTTGATTTTGAATGGATTCAATGGATTTTACGCCATGTTTTGTTTTGATTTTTATCCCATATTTTTGGGTTGCTCTTAGCAAACAATTAATAATATTTTGAGAATCTTGGGACTTTGGAAAAACATGATTATCCTCTTGAATCACTAAAGGCACACCTCTCGACTCAAACCATTTCATGGTATCTGAAGTGTTAAACCGATGAAAGGCTTTTTTGAGTTTTCTCCCCCCTCTAGGATAAGCTTTACAGAGTTCATTTATATTCGTACAACCATTAGTTACATTACAGCGTCCGCCTCCCGATATTTTTACCTTTGCTAAATATTTATTGGCTTTTTCAAAAATAGTGACATCGGCATTAGGGTAATTCATTTTTGCATGAATCGCCGCAAAAAAGCCTGCTGCACCTCCTCCGATTATCGCTACTTTCATTGTTTTTAATTATGGCTAAAGATACCATAGAATTTCACTTCTTGTATTACCTTTTACGTTCAATTTGTATTATTGGACTGCTTATTTTTCGTAAAGTATTTATTCTATGGTATGATGTTCTCGAAAAGGTGTTATAATAATTTCATTCGGTCTCCCTTTGATGGTATCTTGTATTATATATTGCTTTGTGCTATCAATTGATACATTTCGTTCTTTAACTTTCATAGAATGTCCAGCAAGAGTTAGATAAATTATTTTGACTGTATCCAATCCTAACGTTTGCTCTTCTTTTATATTTAATTCTGGAATTTCTACACTAATAGTAATTTCATCCTCAAAGGGTAAGTAAATATTTTCGATTTTCTTTAAAGCTAGGTACAATATTACTATAACAGATAGAATCTGATGAATGCCTTTCATCATTAATCAATATATTCATCCGAACACAATCAATTTCTTCATGAATATTGCTCAATCTAACAAAAATTGTATTAGGACTTAAATTACAACTAACAACAAACAGAAGTAAAATAGAATAGAAGAACAATTTGAGGTTAATCATACTTTATGAGGTTGCTGATAATCAACAGATGAATTAGGGATAATCCATCTGTTGATTTATTTACATCTTTACAAGAAATGCTTAAAACCTAAACCCAAGTGAAACCACAAATCGATTTCTACGAGCGTCAAAGCTATATTGATTACCTTGAATGGTAATGCCTTCTCCAAATCGACTAAAATTACCTTCATACTTGACATCAATCAAGACTCTGGCAATATCTAATCCTATACCTGCTTGCCAACCATAAGTAACATTTTCTACTTCTCGCTCAAAAGTTTCTATATCCGTTAGATCTGTATTATCACTTAATAGAATACTTCCTATGATACCACCTTGAATTCGGAATGCACTAAATTTAGCACCTACCATAATTGGAATATCCAAATGGTTATAAGTATCCTCAAATAATACAGGAATAACATTGGTTGATGTAAAATCTTCCTTAGTATAAGTTACACTTGCAGAATTGAATAAGAGTTCCGGTTGTATAAAGATAGGCCCTAATTTCACACGAGCATAAGCTCCTAAATGAATACCAAATTTAGCATCTTCAATTGCTAACTTAAAAGAATCTACGCCTCCTGTAGCAACTCGAAGCTCCTGACCATCTAAAGAAGTTGTACTACCTCCAACCCTAAATCCCCATTGAAAAATTTGGGCATCCATTGTGTTTGTACATAGAAAAGCGGCTAAAACCAAAAAAAATAATTTTTTCATAGAGTTTGCTTAGTTTAAAATTGTTAAATGATTGACTTTCAATTTGTAATTAGAGTATGGGGTATTAAACGCCTCTAAATTCTCATTTATTACAAAATTGGATACATTATGTTTTCACAGCGAATTATACGTAATACATCGTATCAAAGTTTAATTTTTATACAACGAATTTACAACATAGATT
>CAYLSF010001186.1:0-2732 GCA_964385675.1 uncultured Saprospiraceae bacterium | reverse complement strand
TGAATTAAAATAAATCATTTCATTTTTTGAATAAGATAATGATATGCTAATATAAGAATATCAATACAAAACCTAGCATAATTTCTTTATCTCTCAATTCGCCCATAATTCCTAAGCACCTTCAGTATCCACAAAGTTTGTATATCTATCCATCATAATCTTGTACTTTTACTAAGCCATACAAAGAACCTCATCATTTTTTGACGTTATCACAAATGGTCAGGTCATTCATGTCTGAATATTTCAATATGGAACAGAAGATTAGGTTGTATTAAACTTTCATTCCACTTTTGGAGACAGTTGGGCAAAAGGTTTAAATATTACTGAAGTGAATAAATAGAAAGGATACCTCTTCTTTAACGGAAAGTCATCCCCTCTAAAGGTATGGGGTAATCCTACAACAGAAGATGAAATGCGATTTAAAATATTTTTATGGAATAAGCCTCATGTAAGTATTGTAGTTACAAAAATCAAATTTTAGGTCAATTGCTTTAAAAAATTTAGCGTTGAGAGAGAGGGTTAATTTTTTAATAGCGTTCTAATGGTTAAATATGGGGGCATAACGAGTTGTCGCATTATATTTTTTTGATTAAAAAACGTCCAAAAGAGTGATTTGAAAGCATATATTTTTCTGCTATTTACCAACAAATCTCATGAAGCGACATTTCGTTATACACCTTTAAATATGATTTAAGAATCGGTAAAATCCAAATTTTTAATCATTTCGATAAATTTCGCTTTTCTGATTTTTCCAGTAGCGTAATCAATAACCTCTCCTTCATGATTTGCAAATATAGTTATTGGTGTAAAACCAGCATTGTAACGCTTTACTATGTCTTGTGTATTAGGATCGTCCACATCAATAATTACAGGTACAACACTAGAATTAATCATCTTCGCTACTGCTTTATCCGCAAAAATTTCACGCTTCATAATTCGGCATGGTGAACACCACTTAGCAGTAAAGAATATTAGTATTTCCTTATCAGAAGTACTAGCTAGCTTTTGTGCTTCAACCATATTATCAGCCCAGACTACATCATTGGATGGTGCATAAAATGAGTACCAAGCATAAGCAAGAGAACCTATAAGGAAACTAAGCCAAAAGAATTTCCAAAATGGATGAGACTTAGTTTTCTCAGTACTAGGAGAATGGATAGTTGAATTCACGGACGCATCATCTGCATCTTTCATAGCGTATATTATTTTTATTAGTAGTGAAAAAGATACTGCTGTTTTACTATAAAATTATGAGTAAAAAGCAATATTACTTGTATCAAAAAGACACAAAACAAAAATATGGTAATCACAAGAAAGCATAGTGAGATTTCTTACGATTACCGTATTTTAATCGACTAAAGGATAATGTTTGATATAAGAACTTATTTAGAGGCTATTTTAAAATTTAATTTTGTTTTTCGTTTAAAAACCTATTTAATTCGACAATGCAATTATATTACTAGACTTGAAGCGAATCAAGTTTGGATGTATTTTACTAAAGCGATTTGATGGAGTAGCCCTAATCAATATCATTTAATGATAGGTTTCATATAAATTTTAGCAAGGAGTTTTACCCTAAGATGCTTTTCCCGAGACCATGCTTGAAAAAACCTTGAGATGATAAACGTGTCTGTTTCATTACATTCAGACGCAGCTATACCCTCTAAAATATAGATGACTTTATCACAACTATCCGTCTGCCTAAATATTATCTCCCTTTTTGAAGTGGTATGTACTGCTATTTATTGGTTTTCAATATACCCGATTTCGATAAACTTTTTATAGCTCTTTTGGGTCAACTCCTTTATGCCATCTAATTGTTCTTCAGTAATCTCTTGCTTAAAATTGAAGCAAGATTTACCCTGCATCCTTTTTTTTAAAGGAGCCGAAATTTCATCTAAGAGCTCTGGATTGGTATAAACAGGATAAAGGTGGTAGGCTACATAGCTTTTCCTAATTTGGACTGCTCCAAAAAACATTTCCTTACCCTTGATTTTCTTATTGGTATTTAGGTAGTAATAATCAGGTTTATCTTTCTTTATCACCAAACCGTTATCAAGTGAAGACAACACTTCTCTAAGTTGTTCAAAATTCTTTTTTGCTTTCATATACCTACATTTTAACTTCGTTGATTCAGCTATAATTTTGATTTATATCCTAGTTTCTGTGACGTAATTTCTAATTTTTTCGTTTCATATAACGGTTGATGTAAAATGCGTTTTAATGCATTTTTAAATGGTGCTAGGGTAAGTTATTATTTTCAATTTCCTTTTTGGCTTTATCGGTTAGCAAACAGCCTTTATCCTCAAAAATTCTTAAAAATTCCTTCAATTGAACTCTATTTCTGAAATTTCCAATAAATGTTCCTATTCCAGTTGATTTATAGATAACAATATTGTTCGTTCGGTTTCCCCTGAAATAGACATCAATTTTCTCTATCTCATTATACTTTACTTTTCTCGTGAAAAACCCTCCTCGGTATTCAACATGGTCAAAATACAAAATTAGCTTTGGATTTAGATTATTTGTCGAGAAGACAATTGGCATTGGAACAAATTTGAAACTTCCAAAACCTGCAATTAAGTCTGCTATTTGTTTTTCTTTATTCATTATATTTACCCTAACGGTTTTATATATATGTAGTAGCAATTTGTTAGATGCTATTACGTATATACTTTATTAGACTTGTTCTGTAATGATAATCAATATTTTAAGTAAAAATTCCATAATCC
>CAYLSF010001185.1:0-2733 GCA_964385675.1 uncultured Saprospiraceae bacterium | reverse complement strand
ATAGGTTTAATAAAGGAGATGATGCCAAGATTGAACAGATGGCTGGTTATTTCGGACACCGCTGGGTCGCTGATATTAAAACTATTTGATTGATCACTCTTTATAAAAATGTGTTAAAAATAAATCAATCGAAATTGAACACTTTGATTTAGTAGATTTAATCAAGCAAAGATTCAAAATCAGGATTCGCTTTTTTCTTACAAGCAAGCCTGGCTTTCTCTTTTTCTGCATCTGCTTTTTGCAGACCATCCGTAAAAGATTGATCGATTACTTCCTCAGGAATCTTGAGTGAACTAGCCCCGTATTTTCCTGAAAAACCCACAACCTTATTTTTAGTTAGCGATTCAAGGGATCGAATAGTCGGCATCAAACCCGAACCCTCGCAATGAAAGATGCTGCCACCGGAACAACTGCAACTCGCCTGTTTGCGAAAGCTACCCAATCGTTTTTTTGAACTCAATAAAAGTGTGGTTGATGCCACATCGCCCTTAACGCTTGTGCCTGGGCTATATGAACCGTAGACAATCGCCTTAATATCAGCTTTGTGAGTATTTTTAATAATCCAATTAATAGTGCTATAAGAACTAAGCACCAATACCATCGGCCCTTTAATAGGCTCAATATTGAGTTCTATATCAAGATTTTGGCTGCTACTTTCATACACGCCGGCATAATAAACCGAGTATTCCCCCGAAATATGTTTTTGCAATTGTTGCTCAATTTCACTTGTTGAAAGTTTTTTTACTGTATCGAGAAAATTTAATGAAAACTCTGTGGTATGCCAGTTATTAATGTACTCAACTTCGATGAGATACTTACCCGAATCAAACTGAACCTGCATCTCCTGATCCGACCCACCCTCATAGACAATATAATCATTAATAACCAAACGTGTTTTAGCCCAGCTTTGGCTCACATTGATCGTTTTTGTCGTTGCTTCTTCAACATGCATCTCACCTACCCAATAGGCACCAAAGTCTTGCGATTTAATGCCATGAAAATCACTCCATGCATAATTAATCCCAATGCTATTGACATCATCCTTACTAATAACATGAGTCGGATTATTAGTATTCAGATAAAACGCCGTGAAACCTTCCTTAGGTACATTACCTGAAGGATTGAGTTTATTACCCCATGTGGTCGAAGCCTTAGAAAAATCACTTAACTTATAAATGGCATCTTTACTTCTTCGTTTGCTTGACTGTCTTGAGTTTCGTGGTTGATGCGATACTAAATAGGTTTGATCCGCTGCCTTACAATCTAAAGAGTAACCATAATCAAACAATGCGGCTTCATAGGTACATAGGCTCAAATATCGCTGATAACTTTCAGAAATATTCAGCATCGCTAAATCAGCTGGATAGGATTGGTTTTCTCGAAAATAATTTCCAATACTATTCACAACCAGCTTGGAAAATCTGCCTCGATTGTTTTTTATTGAAGTTTGAGTCATCTCCTCAGCTTTTTGCTGATAAGCCTCTTTTAATTCAGATCGAGCAATGACTGCTTTTAATGACGCTTGTGTGTCACCATAGTCTTGTTCTAGCGTGGTAAAAAGCGTTTCGGCTTCAAGTATTTGCCCCTCATTCCATTTAGCCGTGGCCGATGTATACAATTGATAAGCTTGCTTGTTATAGCGCTCTTTAATTAACGAGTTCCTAATTTTGTGCGCTTCGATCGATGTGGCGGTACCAGGATAAAGTGTATCAATCTCTTCAAACTTAGTTTCAGCGCTAATGAAATCTTCAGCCTGCCACGCCTTTATCGCTTCATTAAGCGTGATTCTTGCTTCTTGTTCTTTATTCTCACAGCCTGTTAATAATAAGAAACAGATTAAGAAAAGATAATTAAAAAGTCGCAAGTTGAATCTCCTTATTAATCAGCGCTGTCATTATCAGGATATAGTTCATCATAAATATCTAATGCTGCTAGTCTAAATGAATCGGAGAGTTTAAATATGGCAACCTCAAAGATTAAAAATAAGATAGGTTTTACAATTCCAATGTTTTTTATTACATCAATAATAGAGATAGTACCCGAACTATCAGAAAAAAAGCTTTGTACTATAAGCGTAATTGGTAAAATTAAAATTGCTACAAAAAAAGCAGTCATTAATGTCGAACTAATTTTTAAAAGATATTCTGCTCGAACTTCATTTGCTTTCCGCGTTCTATTTTTATCGTAAATAATTAATTACCTCGATTCGCTTTATAATTAAGCCGACTAGCTACATGCGCCTTTTTTAATTTCAACCGTTGTCATTAATTCGTCATTTTTATCCGTATAGACATATTCTAAAATATAACCTCTTTCCAGCACTGCTTTCGCGACATCGTCATTACATACGTTAGATAAAACTTGTTTTTGAGAAGATTCTTCAATTTTTTTTATATCAAATCTTTTCTTATCGTACGTCACTAAATGAATATTCATTATTAATCCTTTGTCATTTTTTTCTGCATTTTGAAAAACCAGATCTTTGCTCATTCTTATTGGTGTCAGTTTATTAATTTCCTTAAAACTTAGCTCTAAAAAATTATCATTTGCGATAACAAAATCTGGCAGCATCGGCGCAAGCTTTAATCCCAACGATGTTTGATTCAGAATAAAATAAAAAATGATTATTGATATAACGCTTGAAATTATTTTTTTTCACTTAGATACTCCCTGTTGTGACAAAAAAAGCAGTCATTAATGTCGAACTAATTTTTAAAAGATATTCTGCTCGAA
>CAYLSF010001184.1:0-2734 GCA_964385675.1 uncultured Saprospiraceae bacterium | reverse complement strand
AGAAACATGATTAATATGTGAAGAAGATAATTTGTAGGCTTCATCAATTGCAATTTTCATACTATCCAAATTAGGTAAACGTTCATAACTATTGATTAAACCAAGCCATGCTGTCTCATTTTTTGGATTTTTTTGAACTTCACTTTTAAAAGCATCGATAGCACTTCGCCAATCTTGTGATTTCATCGCATTCTGACCTTTTTCGCCATCTCTTGTAGTACGTTTTGAAATAGCTCCAAGCGTAACGCCATCTACCTTCACTTCATGTATTACTTCACCAGGAGGCCATGCACCACTTTTCAGTAAACCTTCATTTTTAAATCGGTTAAAGGTCAGCATATAGTCCCATGTTGGATACTGATCTCTAGTATCATATTTTATATAAATGGCGGCTACTTTATCAAGCCCCATTTGCGTACCAAAATGATGGCGACCAGCATTAATATTATCAGGCATACCGACTAAATAGCGTTTTGTTGTATCTTTTTTAACTACATTTTCGACAAACCATTCTGTTAACTCCTTACCTGAATTCATCCAATAATCCGTCTCATAAGTAGCTTCTGCACTTTTTAGACCTCCACTTAATTCATTGAAGTAGGTGTATTGATAAGGGTGACTTTTTATTATCCACATCAAAGGTAAAATACATAATATTCCTACAACAGCTAGACTTCCTAAATTAACCATTTTATTTTTAAATACATCTAGTTTTGACCAACCATACGCCCCCATAATGATGAAAATAGGATATATGAAAAGCAAGTGACGCATTCCATCATATAAAGCAGAACCTTGATACAAAATGTACAAAAAAGGAAATACGCCTGCAAAGAAAACCATAAGAATCGGTAACTCTTTCTTAGGATTGCGATATTTAAAATATAAAAGAATGGTTAATGCAATGCCAATTAAAACTACAATCGGAGAACTCATATAAATCCACTTCGGAATATAATACCAAGGTAAATCATCTGACCAAAGATGTTCTCCTTCAAATAACATCTGAATTCCGGTGGAGAAATTTGACATGGCTCCCAATGCTTCTAGTGGATTACTAATCCAATCTTCAAGGCCATAAGGCCAAAATATTAGTCCACCAAAGTAACCTAATATTATCACCGCAAAAAGTTTCCACGCTACACTACCGATTAAAGCTAAATTGAAACTAAATAGGGCTTTTCGTAAATCCGAACGCCACAAAAATGCTACCCCAACAAATAGCCCAAATAAACCAACTAAAAGCAAACCACCAATACGAATACTGATAGCTAAGGCAATACCCACGGCTGCCCAAAACATTGCTTTAAAACTGGGGTTTGGCAACTGCTTGACAAACCGAATAATATGCAACAAAGAAAATATATAAGCTGCCGCAAAGGGAATATCTTTTGGATTATTCATGGAGTGTCCAAAAATACGAGGGGATAATGCAGCAAATAGTAAGGCTAGAAAACCCATTTTCCAGCTTCCTGTTAATTCTTTGGCTAATAATCCGGTAAAGAAAATTAGGAAAAACCCTGTAAGGGCATTTAAGAAATGTCGTGTATCATAAGGATCGAGGCTTTCAAAATTCATATAAATCTTAGCAGCTACATAATCAAAGAATCCACCATAGTAGTAGAGGTTAGGTACCATAGTGAGGGCATCTTGACCTTCATATTTTTTCTCATATTCGCCAGATGCTACTTTATATTCGCCATCTGTCTCAAAATGTTTGACAATCAATTCTCCATATACTTTTTGAGCATATTCATCTCCTGTGATGCCATAGTCTTTACTTAAATAAGGCATTAAGACTAATAGAGCAATAGTTAAAATAGCAAATAAGAATCTGAAAATAGGGGATTCTGCATTTGGTTTTAAATTTGGTGTTTCACTTTTGAAGGGACTCACAAAAAAGTGATTGAATTTTATGCTCCAAGATGTTACGAGCGTTTGAAAAAACATCAACAATCCATCTTTAGCAACAGAGATTTTTTCACCTTTTACATGTTTCCAATTAACAGGCATGGACTTAATGGCAACATCTTCTAATTTTGCTTTGTGTAATAGTTCAATATCATGTGCAAAGCCTTTGTTTTTTAAATTGGCAAATAGAGCTTTACCAATCTTAGCTGGATAAAGCTTAAAACCACACTGCGTATCACTTTCTGTTACAGGTGTAGAAAGTTGCGTTAAGGCATTATAAAATAATCCTACAATGCGTCGCCCAAATCTACCTTCAACTTTTGATTTCTTATGCTCTCTCGAGCCAATATATATAGTATCACTTCTAAAGGTTCTTCCAGGTAGTTGACGAAGCCATTTTTTGAGTTCTAGCGGACTAGTCGCCATATCTGCATCTAAAGTCAAAATAAAATCCGAACTTGCAGCCGCTACTCCTTCTTTTAAGGCATTTCCTTTTCCTTGATTTTTATCAAGTTTGATAACCTTTATAGCTTGATTATTAACTAATTGCCCTTCTAATTGCTGTTTGGCTAATTCTCCTGTATTATCACTACTACCATCATCTACAATAATAACCTCATAAGGCTTACGCCACTCTTTATCAAATTGCTTTAATGCCCCAACCATCAGAGACAGTCGTTCCGCTTCGTTATAACACGGGATGACCAAAGAAAGCGTACCATCAAAATTAAGTTTTACTGGTTTAGTAGCTTTCTTTTGTGTTGTAGTCTTTTTAGAGCGATTTTGAACCTGCTTCTTACTTGGTTTTCCCTTCTTCTTAGCC
>CAYLSF010001183.1:894-2739 GCA_964385675.1 uncultured Saprospiraceae bacterium | reverse complement strand
GTAACCTCATTAACCATGAAAGCCTTACAATCTCAAATGAATCCTCATTTTATATTCAATGCATTAAATGGTATTCAGCGATTTATTATTTCGGGAGAACGTAAAGCAGCCATGACCTATTTATCTAATTTTGCTCGATTAATTCGTCTAATTTTTGAATATTCAAAAATTAATAAAATCAGTCTTACTAACGAATTAGAGTTTTTAAATCTCTATTTGGAGTTGGAAAAATTTAGATTTAAAGAAAAAATAGAGGTGCATTTAAGTAGTGAGACCATGGAAAGTGAAGATACTATTTTTATACCACCATTACTTGTTCAACCTATTATTGAAAATGCTTTTAAGCATGGCTTATTACATAAAAAATCTGGGGGTATATTAACCGTTGAATTTATACAACTAGACGAAAATCAACTTAAATGTATTATTGAAGATAATGGCGTTGGACGGGCAAAGGCTGCTATTTTAGCTGGTTGGAAACCCAAAGAATATCGCTCCTCAGGTTTGCAAACAACTAAAAATAGACTACAATTATTGAATACTGATTCGGACAATATCCATAATGTATTATTTAAAATAATTGACTTAAAAGATAAAAATACAAACCCAATAGGCACTAGAGTGGAATTATTAATACCTTTAGAAGTATCTAAGGAAAACATTTTATAAAATTATGGTATTCATCCTTTTCTTAAAATAAAACATCGATGGTCACTGATTTTCAAATACCGTTACCACCCCTTTATTATAAAAAGTTCTTTTTACTTGTTTATTTCTGCCTATTTGGTTGCCTACAAATCACCTACGCTCAGGAACCTTCTTATTTTTCCATTACGACTGATGATGGACTGCCCAGTAATGATGTGTATGCCATATATCAAGATAGTATTGGTTTTTTATGGTTTGCCACTGAAGATGGTATTTGTAAATATGATGGTAGTGAGTTTGAGTATTTTGATCATTCTTTACTGAAGGACAATGATATTATTGGTATTTATGCTGACCAACTTGGACGAATTTGGTTTTGGAATATAAGTGGGCAATTAGCCTATATCGAAGAGGGTCATATTAAATTGATGGATTTTAAAACGCCTCTTAATCAATTTAAGATCATAGAATTTAAAATAGATTCTAAAGGAAAATACTGGATATCAACCTTTAATAATGGTGTATGGCAATATAACACCTTGACTAAAAGAACCAAACAAGTTCATTATACCCCAGGTTACTCAAAAACTAGTAGGATCGAAGAGGACTCAAACGGAAATATTTATTTAGATTATAATATTAAGATAGATTCCTTAGGTAATAAAGTTATTCTTAATAAAAGAAATACAATCATAAAAACGGCCACAGGACGACTCTTCTCTACCCCCTGGATGCTTAATGGAGATAACCTAAATAATACTTTTGAGATAATTGGAGATTCTATACACACACTTGTTACTGGAGATTTTTTTTTAACGAGTGAATATTTTAAGAATATTTTTGAAGATCAAAAAGCAACGCTATGGCTTACAGCACCAGAACAGCTATTTGGCATACGAAAAGATGGTAGTTGGATAAATAATAAGCAACCTTTTTTAGTTGATGTAAATATTAATTATTTTTTACAAGATATTGAAGGTAATTACTGGATAGCCATTAATGGTAAAGGTCTGCGAATGTATCCATCCTTCGATATATTGACTTACACTCCTTACAATTCAAATCTACTGGGGGAGTCTGTATTTACCATTACATCCAACAAAAATAAGACTGTATTAATCGGTCATGAAAAAGGTAGATTAAGCCTATTTAAAGATGATTTCTTTATACAAAAAAAAATTAGATACCAAACAAGAA
>CAYLSF010001183.1:0-861 GCA_964385675.1 uncultured Saprospiraceae bacterium | reverse complement strand
ATAATAAGTGTTGGTTGGGAGCAAAAGGTTTAATTGAATTAAACGATAATTTAATTGTTAGAAAATTTAAAAAACTAGTAAGAGTCAAGACTCTATTTGAAGATACAATTACGCTTAATAGATTTAGCGGTTATTATTGGGGGGTTTATATAGATAGTATAATAAACAATACCTTCAAACCTTATAATCTATCAGAGCAATTATCTATTGGTAGAACTTATGCCATCGCAAAAGATTATAATACAGATATCATCTGGATGGGTAAAGTCGATGGGTTACAATATTTGGAAAATGGAAAAATAAATAATTTTGAGATCAAAGGACTAGACAAACAGCCTTGGGTATCAGATATAATCATCGGAAAAGATGATAACATGTGGATTAGTACTTTTGAGCAGGGTGTATTATGGTTACGATCTGGTCAATTAATTCAACAATATAATGAAAAAACTGGATTAACAGATAATCATTGTAATACAATGATTTTAAACAATGATAATTTATGGGTAGGTACAAATAAAGGTCTTAATAAAATATTCCTTCACACTAATGACATTCATGTTATTAATAAACAAGATGGTTTACCAAATAATGAAATATTAGCACTACACAAAATTGATTCTACCATATATGTAGGTACACCTAGTGGTTTAACCATTTTTGAAGAAAATATAGTTAAACTAAACACAAATACACCTAAGATTTTAATCACAGGTGTCAACATATTAAGACATAATTCGACCCTACAAAAAATATATCATTTAAATTACGACCAAAATAATATTGAAATTTCATTTACAGGATTAAATTATAGGAGTCAGCGTCGAAATAGATATAAATATAGGATGTTGGGCGTTGATA
>CAYLSF010001182.1:0-2740 GCA_964385675.1 uncultured Saprospiraceae bacterium | reverse complement strand
TTTCTCGACCATCTAATGAATAAACCATTACTGAAAAATCATTTAATTGCGAACTGATTGTAAATAATCCTGTGGTCGGATTAGGAAAAACCGTTATGTAATTTTCATTATCTAATTCGACTATATTGCTAATAATACCATCGACTTTACCACCAATAACCATAGAATGCGTTGTCGCAGTATTCGGTGTCAAGGAACCTGCATACGATTTATTATATTGCGATTGTAATTGATTATTCGTTTTATTAATATAGTCACCATCAATACAAGCTGCACCTCCGTCACTAAATATACAAGCATTGCCCGAAGCACCCGTTACTATCGGTGTATGATTGCCATCTTGCTCATTGTAGTAGGCTCTTACATTGCTGAATGGTCCAAAGTTTAAGGTGATTTCTTGTGGAGCAAAGAAAAATTCTTCATCTTCTTTTTCGCCCGCAATCAATGGAAAGCCTTTTTGTGGAAACTCATCATAGACAATTTGAGCATCCATGACGATATTGTTATTAGAATTTAAAAATGTAATATTTCCTTGAAGCAATATTTCGGATTTCGTTGGATCTGTTGCCAACATACCGACTCCAAAACCATCTCCTGTATCCTCTATTTTTTGACTCGCACCGCTTATTATAATATCTTTTCCAGGATTATTAAACGTTCCGCCATTGATAGTAACCTGTGCATTTTGTGGAAGTGTAATGCCTACGGCATTCCCCGAAAATCCCTCGATTGTATTGTTTGTCAAATTCCAACGATGTGTATTGTGAAAATAATCTAAATCTAAGCCAATCACTTCTGGCTCATAAGGAACATAGTTTGGAGCAGGATTCGTACCATAATTTTCAAAACCTGTACGGCAATTGTAGCCCACTATTCTTGAATTTTGAATGGTTACATTCGTCGTGTGATTGTGTTCAAAACCTACTTTTCCAATATTCCATAAAGTTGTATTATCAAAAACAAGGTTCAGTTGGTCTTTGTAGGCAGCAGGCAAATCATTCATCCACTCATTTGGGTCAGTTTCACTTGGGTCGGTTTTGCGATGAAATTCCGTATGTACATAATAGGTCTGTACACCTCTTGCAAAGTTATAAGCTGTATTATTGGTAAAAGGTCTCGGTTGTAAATACCAAACATCTAATGAAAAATTCGGATAAGTCGCTTTCCAATTGTGCAACAATTGATTGAGTGTTGGAAATTCTGCGGCAGGAACGTGAGCATCAATATCACCTCGTGCCATTCCCATACCTTTTTCTATCAATCCATCTACCCAATATACATACGCATGACCTGTACAACCCGAAACCACATTGCCTTGCACGGTTACACCTGTTCCATGAAACCAAAAACCATCACCTTGCCATGCAAAATCTTGTCTATCTTCTCTAAGATCAGCCAACGATGAAGTGGGTCCACCATCTGTATAAGAATTTCTCGGACGAGGTGCGACCATGATTGGATTTTGTGGGTTAATGGTTCTAATCGCAATGTTTTCAATAAAAGAACCCGTTTCGTTACCAGCTTCCGTATTGAACGCCCCGCCAACAACATCATAACTCACATTGCGAATAAAATCTACTCTCGCAGAGTGATTTACATAACCCCAACCTGGATCATTATTCACCACACACCCCTCAACAACCGCAGGGTTTGGAAGTGGCGTAATCGGTTTAGCAGGAAAAATAGACGCATCTAAACCGCCTCTGTGAAAGTGAAAAGAATAACGTCCTCTTGGATTTCTTTTCCCACTAGGCACAGGTTGACCAGTGTTTTGTGAAGCGTCTAAATCCGAAAAATCCCAATCGTCTAAAATGATGGATTTATCTGTTCTACCCAAATGATTGGCTTCTACATATTTTAAATCAACATTCAAAGTGTGCATAAACATCAAATGTCCTCTCGGCTTACGAAAATCACCACTCAACGAAGTGACACTCGTATTTTCAGAAGAAATCACAATATTTCTACTCAAATTCGCCACATGAACATCTAAGTCTGCTGCCTGTGCAGGTGCTTTATGGTCTTTTGTCAACGCTGGCGTAAAATCAATGGTGCTGCCTGACACGTTGGTAATCGTTACGACTTCATCGCTACCGATTTCATTGGTGCTATTGATAGAGGCATTCGTAATTGGATCCGTTCCTGCAATAACGATTTTATCGCCTATTTTCCAACCTGTTGGTGCTGATTTTAAAACAATTTGAGTTGTACCTGCTGACGGATGATTTTGTAATGCTAACCAACTTGTTTTGTTGGCACCGTGCATGGTTGTTGTTCCCATCAGTACCGCTCCTGGTGCAAAGCGTTCAGGATCGAAAGAACTAGTTGTGCCACCTCTTTCAGCAAATACTAAACTTGCTTTTACACCTGTGGCAACTTTATCCGAACTTGTTCCGATTTCTAACGTTCCCGTCATGCCACTGAAAAGATATTCTGTGCGTAGTTCGGTATTGACATTCGTTGCAAACTTTAAAGTACCACCATTATCAATTCTAATGGATTTGAACTCTTGTGCAATCATACCATCAACCGTAACGGTAACGCCATTTGGAATTAAAACACGTGCGTCATTTGATGGGGTTGAACCGCCCCAAGTTGCTGGTGATGACCAATTCCCCGAAGTTGTTGCAGTGATTGTTGCAGTTCCTGCAACTTGTATAGCGGTTTGTGCGAATACGCTATTTAGACTAATAATACTCAAGAGTATTAGTAATAATTGAAAACTTTTAGATGTCATATT
>CAYLSF010001181.1:0-2745 GCA_964385675.1 uncultured Saprospiraceae bacterium | reverse complement strand
CTCTTTTGGATACAAAGTTAATATATTAAATAACTTTTGAAACAGTGTACTAAAGGTAAGGCTAAGTTTTGATTTGAAAAATAGAGTGACTCATTTTAAACTGTATAACATACAAAAGCCCATCTACTAGAGATAGGCTTTTATGTTTTATAAGTTTTATCAAGAGGTTCTTAATTACTTATTAAACCTAAGCATAAGCCTCTAAAGGTGGACAAGTACAAATCAAATTTCTATCTCCACTTGCATTATCAACTCTACCAACTGTTGCCCAGAACTTCCGCTCTGATACGTAAGGTAAGGGAAAAGCAGCTTTTTGACGACTATATGGTAAGTCCCATTCATCGCTAGTCAATAAGGCTTGTGTATGTGGTGCATTGTGTAATACATTGTTATCTTTTGAGTAATCACCATTTTTAATCTCCTCAATTTCTTTACGTATTTCAATCATGGCATCACAGAATCTATCCAATTCCTCTTGACTTTCGCTCTCTGTAGGTTCTATCATAATCGTACCGGCTACAGGGAAGGATAGGGTAGGAGCATGGAATCCATAGTCCATTAATCGCTTAGCTAGATCTTCCGCAGAAATATATTCCTTAAATGGTCTTAAATCTAAGATTAACTCATGTGCTGCACGTCCCTTTTCACCTGTGTATAATACAGAATAGCTTTTCTCTAATCTGGCTTTTAAATAATTTGCATTTAGAATGGCATATTTTGTTGCGTTAGTAACACCTTCCGCTCCGAGCATTTTGATGTAAGCGTAAGAAATTAGCAAAATACTAGCACTACCCCAGGGTGCTGCTGATACAGCATTAATTCCTTGATTTCCTCCTGTTTCCACAAGCGGGTGCTTTGGTAAAAATGGTGCTAAACTATCATTAACACAGATAGGTCCCATGCCAGGGCCTCCTCCTCCGTGAGGAATAGCAAATGTCTTATGTAAATTTAAGTGACAAACATCTGCCCCAATTTCATTTGGACTCGTTAACCCAACTTGAGCATTCATGTTAGCACCATCCATGTAAACTTTACCACCATATTGATGGATAATATCACAAATTTCTTTAATCTGCGTTTCAAACACACCATGAGTAGAAGGATAGGTAATCATGGTACACGCTAGATTATCACTATGCTGTTCTGCTTTTAATTTTAAATCCTCTACATCAATATTTCCAGCTTCATCACATTTGACTGTAACTATTTTCATGCCTGCCATTACAGCTGAAGCAGGGTTTGTCCCATGTGCAGACACAGGAATTAGAGCAATATTTCTATGTGTGTCTCCATTGGCAAGGTGATAAGCTCTAATAGTTAATAAGCCTGCGTACTCCCCTTGTGCACCAGAGTTGGGCTGAAGAGAACAAGCTGAAAAACCAGTCACTTCACATAACCAATCACTTAATTCCTCAAAGATCTGTTTATAACCTTGAGCTTGATCAATAGGAACAAAAGGATGTAATCCCCCAAACTCAGGCATACTTACGGGGATTAACTCCGTAGCTGCATTCAATTTCATAGTACAAGAACCCAAAGAAATCATAGAGTGCATTAAGGATAAATCCTTATTTTCTAGGCGTTTGATATAACGCATCATATCCGACTCTGAATGATAAGAATTGAATATTTCATGTGTCAAATATTCAGAAGTACGTATGATGGGGGCAGGTATTTTTAATTCTAATGAATTTGAAACCTCAAAGTTTACCTTATTTGAAGGCGTATCTAATGCTGATGCAAATACATTTACAATATCTTGAACCTCTTTGAAAGAAGTCGTTTCATCTAATGCAATACCAATGTCACCAGATTGGAAATATCTAAAATTGATTTGATGCTCTAAAGCTATTTTTTGAATCGTAGATTGAATGGAAATATCTCTTAACTCAATTTTTAACGTATCAAAATAGTGTGTATTCGTTTGAATAAATCCAAGTTTACCCAACTCTATATCTAATATTTGAGTAAAACCGTGAATACGCTCTGCTATTTTTTTGATTCGAGCAGGACCATGATATACAGCATACATACTTGCCATAATTGCCAAGAGTGCCTGTGCTGTACAAATATTAGAGGTTGCCTTTTCCCTACGAATATGTTGTTCACGAGTTTGCAAAGCCATTCGTAAAGCATGATTGCCATGTACGTCTTTTGAAACACCAATGATTCTACCAGGAATTTGTCGTTTGAATCCCTCTGTAGTTGCAAAAAAAGCTGCGTGAGGACCACCATACCCCATTGGAACGCCCATACGTTGCGTATTACCTACCACTATATCTGCTCCCCATTCACCAGGAGGACGTAATAAAGCTAAACTTAGAATATCTGCAGCAACTACAACCTTAGCTTTATGTGCTTTAGCTTTTTCTACAAAACCTCTATAATCTTCTACACTCCCATCAGCAGTAGGATATTGTAATAAAATACCGAAGGTTTTATCTGTAAACTCAAATGTTTTCCAATCTCCAACTATGAGATTTATGTCTAAAGGAATTGCTCTAGTCTTTAGTACATCTAGGGTTTGAGGTAATACTCCCTTATCTATGAAGAAATCATTGGCAATCGGCTGCTTTTTGCGTTTATTACGTTGACTATACAGCATAGCCATGCCCTCTGCTGCTGCCGTACCCTCATCTAGTAAAGACGCATTCGCAATAGGTAAGCCTGTCAAATCACTCACCATAGTTTGAAAATTCAATAAGGCTTCTAGTCGCCCCTGTGCAATTTCCGCTTGATAAGGCG
>CAYLSF010001180.1:0-2746 GCA_964385675.1 uncultured Saprospiraceae bacterium | reverse complement strand
CACATATCAGTATTGAGTATTCGGATTAATAGGAAGATCTTGATAATTTACAGGTTTGAAAACTGATAACTTATTGATAACCAAACGTTAGACGTTTCACACATAGGTAAGTAAAAGTACTTATAATTGTTTAGTCTATTATGACTACTGTTTGATCCAAACATAAAAAGGAATACCTCCTATCAATACCAAAAAGCCATAAAAAACAATTTCTTGACCCGAACCAACTACTGCCCACATAGAGAACATAAAAGCAATACTGCCCCAAATCCAAGTCCATTTTTTCTCGGAGCGCAGTGCGAACAACACATGAGTAGCAGAAGTGAATAAATAAGGGACTAAACAAGTCAATGTTGATAGCAAAATCATAAACTCAAAGGCCTTAATCAAGCTTTTACTGTAATTCATCAACATCAAACCTGAGATGAGCATACTTGAGAAAACTAGCCCTCGAATAGGCATTTGATTGTTACTGAGTTTTCCAAATAATTTAGGAAAAAGCTGATCTTTAGCCGCCGCTAATGGTATTTGTCCCTGCATCATAATCCAACCATTGAGCGCACCAAAAGTAGAAATCACAATACCTAGTGCGACCCATTTTCTAGCAGATTCGCCCCAAATCACTACAGCAGCATCAGCAAAAGGTGCTTCTGACTGTGCTAATGTTTCTGGCGGAATAATACCCATCACAGCAATAGAACCTAAAATATATGCCAAAATCGCTACCCAAGTCCCAATCATAGTCGCGCGAGGAATAGTCTTAGTAGGATTAGCAATATTATCAGCAGGAATAGTTGCAGACTCTATTCCTAAAAAGGCGAAAAGCGTCAATGTAGTCGTTGCCGCTATTGCAGATATATCACTTTCACCACTGATATTTAAAGGTTTGAAATGAGCGATTTCTATAAAAAATAATCCGACAATAGCAATCAAAATCAATGGAACAAGTTTTAAAATAGTAGTAATCAGTTGTATCCAACCTGCCTCTTTTATTCCTCGACTATTGATAAATGTAAGTAACCAAATAGCTCCTAGACCGACAATAATAGCAATTTCAGGTTGTTCGCTAAGTATTGGAAAAAAGACTGATAAATAGCTCAACATCGTAACAGTTATGGCTGCATTAGTGGCTAGTATAGCAATCCAATAGCCCCAAGCGACCAAAAAAGCAGGAAAATCACCAAATCCTTTTTTAGTAAAAGTATAAGGGCCTCCCGTTTCTGGAAAGCGTTTACTCAATTCTGAGAAGACTTTCGCAATAGCGAGACCTCCTAAAGCAGCAACTATCCAACCTATAATACTAATAGCACCATAAGCAGCGAGTGAAGCAGGTAATAGAAAAATACCTGAGCCAATCATATTGCCCAAAACCAATGATGTCGTGGGAAAAAGACCAATTTTGTTATTTTCGATTTTGGACATAATACTTGTTTCAGTGAAAATGAATGAGCAAATAAATTCATAGATGACTACCGACACACGAGAAAATATATTTCCATTTTTTATGAATTCTACATGGCTAATCATCTGACGGCGGATACAATATCTTGTCTATTCAAACTAATTTTAAACACTAAGGTAATGTTTTAATCACTTATGGAAGTGATGAACGCCATTCTCTCTATCGCAATCGCAAGAAAGTTGAGCCTTGAAATTCGTTTATTTTAGGATTCAAATTTTATAAAAATAAGCACAATTGGAACACGTCCCGATAGCTATCGGGACGTTGTTCCCATCAATGCTATGTATTTTCTTGCGATTGCCCTATATGAATTATTCAATGGATTTGTCGAAAGGTTAACGACTATTTACTTCTACCTTTTTATCTTTACTCTTTGAAGTTCTAAAAATATCTTTAAACTCAGTTAGATTTTTAAAGCAACTTTATAGATTCTAATGAAAATACAACCTATGCGTTATATATTAACTATCATTATTTGTTTTTTGGCTTTACCTTTATTGTTGAGTCAAGCGACGGATGATAATAACCATATTACGGTCCAAAAGATAGAAGTTATTGGTAATAAAAAAACCAAAACCAATATCGTGCTTCGAGAACTAGATTTCAGAATAGGCGATACTATTCATATCGACAATCTCGAAAAAAGACTGGATTGGAATAGACAATTACTAATTAATACTAATTTATTTAACCAAGCCAATTTCACAGTAATCAATGACTCCGTTGATCTTCAAAATACGATTATTCGATTAGATGTAGTAGAAGACTGGTACATTTTCCCAATTTTAGGTGTTGATTTTGCTGATCGAAATTTTAATGTTTGGTGGGTAGAGCAAGGTCGCGCACTCAATCGGTTAGATATTGGACTTCATTTAATCCATAATAATTTTACAGGTAGAAAAGACTATGCAAGGCTAGTTACAGAGATTGGTTATACTCAACGATTACAATTTGAATATCGCCGTCCTTATATCAATAAGGCACAAACTATCGGGCTTTATACCAATCTATATTTAGGTAGAAATAGAGAAGTAGGCTATCAAGTCATAGATGACACACTACGCTTTAAATGGTTAGATGATGAATTTGCTCTGAGGCGACTGATTGGAGAGTTAGCTTTTCAGTATCGACCTGCATTGTATTCTAAACATACCTTCACGACTACTTTTAATAATTTTATAATATCAGATAGTATCGTTGCACTCAATCGCGATTTTTTCTTAGATGGTGCTACCCAACAACGGTATTTTACCCTAAATTATAATTTTCTAGACGACCGCCGAG
>CAYLSF010001179.1:0-2750 GCA_964385675.1 uncultured Saprospiraceae bacterium | reverse complement strand
TGTATAGCTTCATGAATAAATTGTTCCTTATCATTTGTATAAGCATAAGGACCTATAAAAACTACACAATTTCCACTATCAAGACTGTGTAATAAATCATCCCAATCAATAGGACTAGTTGTTATTGGAGGCATTTTATAGATGTGATCGTTTTCAGAAAAATATTAATGGTTAATTCCTTTCAAAATTAGTGAAAAAAAATATTCTACACAAATTCTCTCCACTTTTCACAAAAAAATCCACCAAAACAAAATTCCACATAAAATATGCTTCAGGCGGATGCTTTCCATGCTTTATATGGATAAAGTCAGGGCTTTAAAAATGAAAATTTATGGTGATACTGTTGTGCAAATTGGGGTGGAAGGAAAGGCGGTTTTCTTTATGGAAACTTTAAAACTTTTTTTAGTTTCCTGCGTTTTGTGGGTGAGATGTCAAGGTTTTCGTTTTAACAGCTTGGGAGGTTCTGAATCAAGTTCAGAATGACAATGGGCATTTAAAATTAATTATTGGACGTAGCTACTAAAATATTATCAAAGTCGGAGGATTTGTTTTTGCAGTATGGCATAAAGCGGATTACGATGGATGAAATCGCTAAACGGTTGGGGATTTCTAAGAAGACGTTGTATCAGTATGTAGAGAATAAGGCGGATTTGATTAATCAGGTAATTGCGAATTACGTGCAGCAAGAACAGGCTCATTTTCAGACAATACAGGCGACGGCAAAGGATGCGATTGATGAGATGCTGAAAATATCGAAGTATGTGAATCAGACGTTGCAAAAAGTAAATCCTGTAGCGATTTATGATTTACAGAAGTATTATCACGGGAGTTGGGAGTTGATGCAAGGTTTACAACAGGAATTTACCTTTACTATCATTCAACGAAATATTGAAAGAGGTATACAACAAGGGGTGTATCGGTCGGATGTAGAAGCGGAAATTATCGCTAAATTTTATGTGGGCAAGGCGGATATTATTTTGGATAGGCAGTTATTTCCATTAGAAAAATATACGATTTCTGATTTGCATAAACGGTTGATATTGCATCATTTGTATGGGATTGCATCGGAAAATGGGATAAAGCTTTTAGAGACATATAAGGATAAGTAGTAGGTCATAAGTAGTACGTAATAAGTGAATTTAATTATGACTTTGTGAAGTAAAAAATATTTAGTCGAAATTGAGGATTTGTATAGAATGAAAATTAGGGTATTTGTCGAATAAGTTTAACTATCAAAATGGTAAATCCAAACTTGCGACAATTTTGAAAAGAAATTCCAACCCAAATTCCAAAAAATGGAGTTTGCATTCTGGGATTTTAGAACACATAAAAATGAGAAAATTATTATTACTTGGGTTGTTTTGGAGTTGTGTTTTGGGTGTGCAGGCACAAATGGCACAGTCTTTTTCTTTGGAACAAGCCATTGAATTTGCGTACTTAAATAATCCAACGGTCAAGTTGGCGAATATTGGTGTGGCAAACACAGAACAGGTGATTAAAGAAACGCAGTCTGCTGGTTTGCCAAAGGTTAGTTTTAATGTGAATTGGCAAAACTTTCCACAAGTACCGATTTCCTTGTTGGATGCTCGATTTTTTGACCCGACTGCTCCTGCTGGAACTTTTGCAGAAGTACAATTTGGTACTCGAAATAACCTAACGGCTTCTTTGGAAGCGAATACGGTATTGTTTGATTATACGGTTTTGACGGCATTAAGAGCAAGAAGGGCATTTCGAATGTTGGCAAAAACGCAGGTGGATAAGAGTAAGCAAGATGTTAGAAATGATGTGACACAGGCGTATTTGGGAACATTGATATTTAAAGAGAATCAAGCAATTTTAGATAAGAATATAAAAAATGTAGAGGACTTATTATTTGGTACTCGGGAGACCTATAAAGCGGGATTTGCAGAGCAGTTAGATGTAGATAGATTGGAATTGACCTTAGCTAATTTGAAAGTGATGAAGTCGAATTTGAAACGTCAAGAAGCGATGGTTTATAATAACCTCAAATTTATGATGGGGTATCCGATTGAGAAAGAACTAGTGGTATCCGAGCAGATTGATGATATGCTCAAAAATAAGTTTATGGGGCAAATCAATGAGGTTTTGAATTTGAATAACCGCAAGGATTATCAATTGATACAAGCAACGATTAATTTTAATCAATATGATATAGATGCTCAAAAAGGAGCAGGATATTATCCTCAGTTAACTGCATTTGGTACACATCAACAGTCATTGCAGCGAGATAATTTATTTGGGGAAGGAAATGGATGGCTGCCGACTACAGTCTGGGGATTACGATTAAATATGCCATTGTTTGATGGATTTGCAAGAAGTTCTAAGATTCAACAAGTGAAGTTGAAATTGGAAGAAATGGAAACGCAATCTCGACAGTTGGTACAAGCAATAACTTTGGAAGTTGCTAATTCAAGAATTGCGTATCAAAATGCTTTAGAACAAGTAGAAGACCAAAAAGCGAATATCGCATTAGCGGAGAAAATATACAATACGACTCAAATTAAATTTAAAGAAGGTGTTGGGTCTAGCTTAGAGGTAAGTACTGCGGAACGAGCCTTATTCGATACACAAGCGAATTATATCAACGCTTTATATGACTTACTGGTGGCGAAAGCGAATTTAGCGAAAGCACTTGGGAAGTAATAAGTAATAGGTAATAAGTGTTTTTTTATAATTGAATTTAAAAATTGATAAAAACAAAAGAGTAATAGAGCATATAAAAAGTTAGT
>CAYLSF010001178.1:0-2751 GCA_964385675.1 uncultured Saprospiraceae bacterium | reverse complement strand
ACAAGAAGCACGAAAATTATTAGAAAGTGGTCAATATCAAACCGTAAAATCTATTCTATATAGTCTTGGATTTAAAGATCCTCGTCATTTTTCTAAATTGTTTAAAAGACGATTTGGGAAAACGCCTAGTGCTGCTTTAAACAAATAATAAGTCCATAAGACAATTATCACCTAAAACTCAAAAAGATTATTTAATAAATGAACAAGATAAACACACAGCGATATTATCTTTTTATATTATGCTGCATATTACCCTTACTTGTTATTGGTCAAAACGATAAAACCGATAGTTTAAAACGGGTATTTGATAATATTGAATTACATGATACAGTAAGGGTCAAAGTCCTACATTCTTTAACTTGGGACTATTGTGAAAAGGATAACCAACAGTTTTTAAAATACGCTGGAAAGCTTTTAGATTTTAGTCAAGAAATTGGTGCTAAAAAATGGGAAGCAAAAGCCTACAATACGCTAGGAATAAGTTATTATCTCAATGACTATGGGATAGATACTATTATCAATACTTACCAAAAAGGGCTTCTTATAGCCCAAAAAAATAAGTTATATGATATAGAAAGTAGTATTCTTAATAATACAGGAATAGTGTATAAAAAAATTGGACAAACAGAGAAAGCCATAGCTGCATATAAACAAGGACTAACCCTATCAAAAAAAATAAATGACGACTTAAGAATTGCTCGCAACTTACATAATATAGCGATTCTCTTAAAACGGGAAGGCGAATCAGAACGGGCAAAACACTATTATTTGGAAGCATTGACATTCGCTCAAAAAGCCAAAGATCCTAATATGATAGGTTATATTCTAGGTAATCTTGGTATTGTTTATTTAGGGCAAAATGAATTGGATTCAGCATTGCTTTTTTATCAGAAATCATTGAGTATCAAGAATCAAAATAACCCTGCACTAGAATCTATTACTTTAGCCAACATAGGGTATATCTATAATCAAAAACAGCAATACGATAAAGCTCATAAAATATTAAGTGAAAGTTATCAGAATGCTAAAAAATTACAAAATGCTCATGGATTGGGGTTAGTCCTATCTTTTTTGAGTCAAAACTATTTTGATACAAAAGACTACCCAAATGCTATTCTACATGCCCAAAAAGGCTTAAAAGCCTTAGGAGATAATGGGGAAATAAGTATTAAGATAGATTGCAATAATTTACTCAGTAAAAGTTATGAAAAAATAGGAAAGCATCGAACAGCCTTTAAGCATTATAAAGTATATCACACTTTAAGTGATAGTGCTTACAGTATTGAAAAGACAAAAGAAATTAATAAATTGACGATTCAATATGAAGTAGCTCAAAAGGAAAACGAGAATCAATTATTAAAAAATCAGACAGAAAATGATAAACGAATTATTAAAAATCAAGCTTTTGCTGCTATTGGTTTAGGTTTAGCCTTATTATTTGCTATTGGCTGGGGGCTTTTTATTTACAGAGCTAATCAAAGGAAAAAGCAGTTAAATCAAATACTAGAAACCAAAGTACAAGAACGAACGACAGAACTCCGGACTGCTAATAAAAACTTACAACAAGCCAACTACGAACTTCGTACTTTAAACTACATCGCCTCACATGACATCAAAGAACCGATACGAAATATCGGAAATTATTCAGGTCTCATTCAAAGAAAACTACCCAATAAATTAAAACAAACCTTATTCCCTTATTTTGATACCATAAAGAGAAGTACCACTCAACTCTATACTTTAATTGAAGACTTTGCAAAATATACGACGCTCTCCAAAGGCGAAAAAATAGAATTAGAATCTGTTGATTTAAATCAATTGGCTCAAAATCTTTATTTCTCATTAGAAAGTGTCATCAAATCCAAAAATGGTCAAATAATTTATCAAGACTTACCAGTAATCCAATCCAATAATTCAATATTATTTACTGCATTAAAAAATTTGATTGAAAATGGCTTTAAATATAATCAGTCAGAAGTGCCGCAGGTTAAAGTATCTTATCAGTCTATAGATAATTACCATCAAATCATCGTATCCGACAACGGCATCGGCATCGATCCACAATATCATGATCAAATATTTGAAATGTTTAAGCGACTACATAATCGGGGCGAATATTCAGGCTCAGGTATTGGATTGGCTATTGTGAAATTGGTGGTTGGGAAATTAGATGGACGGATTGAGTTGAAAAGTGATATTGGTGAAGGAAGTCGGTTTATTTTGAGATTACCAAAGATTACTTAAAGTAAAAGGGAAGTCTATGAAAGGCTTCCCTTTTGGATATATCGAAGGTCGATTGTTAAATTTCATCAATTCCTCAAATTTTTCATTCCTTTATCTTTAAAAGCGTTAACTTTTAAATTCTTCTCTTTTGAACCATCTGCATAAGTAATCTCGGCTCGAAGTGATGGACTGCTAGATGATGTTTTAGATTTAGCTTTGGACGTTTTAACATAAACTGCAAAAGCGTCATTTCCTTTTGTAGTTGTCAATGTTTTGTTGAGTGCTGCATTATTTAAGACAAGATCCGCATAATGATAATCATTGCCTTCATATCCAAAAATGGTTAGTTGTTTCACTTTAATATCTTTGGAAGCTGCTTTTTTTACAATGACAACAAATTCGGTTTGAGTACTGCCGCCTTTACGTCCAGGTTTGATTTTTTGAAAATAGGCTTCTGTTACTTTTATAGATGAACAGGAAAAAAAAGTTATTCCAAATAAAGTCATGATTAAAAATAATTTTTTGTTA
>CAYLSF010001177.1:0-2753 GCA_964385675.1 uncultured Saprospiraceae bacterium | reverse complement strand
TAATTTAATTGATTCGTTAACTGAAGATAAGGATTTACTTTTAAAACCTTTATTAGATAGTACTTCAGATGATAATAGAAATCCATCTACGACATTTTATGAAGGTGCTGCATTTTGGTCACATAAATTTTTTAATGGGGTAAATAGGTTTAGGTTTAGATCTTCTGGAACAACTGGAAGTAATTCTGTAAAAGTAACTCTATATCAAAGCCCTTTTGGAAGAGGAGGTGTTTGCAATAAGCTTATGGATATTGATGTAGTAGACCCATCTTCAAATACAAATTTTGATATAACAATTCCTGAAATTGATATTACAATAGGGCTTGTATTTGTAGTATGGGGAAGAGGTACAGTAGGAGGAGGTTTTTCGTGTAGAGTTTGGAATAGTACAAGTATTAATGGTGTTAATACAACTCCTTTTGGAGATAGTGTTGTAAGTAATTTTAGAACAAATATACTTGCAACAAACCCTTTACCTAATACTTTAAATTTTGATGAAGGTGCAGGCGATATTGTTCCTACTACTGCTGATACTGCCCTTGTTTGTCGATTATATAAACAAATATAAAAATACGTTATGCCTAGTTATAAAAGAACATATGAAAAATCCCCCATGCCTATAGCGAATAAATGCGGTGATAATTGTGGAAGGTTTCCTAACCATATCATAGGTGAAAATATGGAGAGAATAAAGTTTATATACTATCCTCCTGATCTTGATGATTATACAAAGGAAGAGTTAAATGACACATTTCAGGCAAGCGGATACAGGTTTATTGATCATGTAGAGATATTGCATGTTAGTAATGTTGTTCCTTTAACAGGATCTAAGGATGGAGGTGATGGATTTACTTTAACTGGCGAGTTACTTACAACTGCAAATAAAATTGAGTGGGTAGATAAAAGTGACCCTGAAAATGTAGTTATAATTGATGAGCCAGGATTCACTATTGATAATGATACTCAAATTACGGTTTCAAATGCAGTAGCTAAACCTGCAGGAACTTATATATTGCGAGTTACAAATACTGATAATGATTTTGTAGAAACTGCTGAAATAACTATAACATAATATGTCAAATAACATAAACGTATCAACGGGTTTTAGTTTTAATACTGCAGATGCTGCGGATAATAGAACTTTAAAGCCCGATTTAGCTGGCAGAGATGGAATCCCTTTAGTGTTTAGACATGAAGGGCTGGTTTGTTATGTTATATCTGAAACAAAATGGTATCAATTAAGAGGTGGTGTAGATAATGTAAATTGGGTAGATATTACTTCAGGAGGTGGAGGAGGAGATAGTATTTATACTTCCAATGATACTTTTACAGGTAGTAGAACGGCCACTTTAGATGCTGCAAAGGATTTGAGTTTTAATATTACCGGTACTGGTAGTTTTAAAGTTCAGGATTCAGGAACAGACTTTTTTAGTTTGCAAGATACTAGGCAATTAGTATTTGATGGAGATAGCCACCCCAATTTGTTTAAAATAGATGGAACTAATAATAATATAGGGATTGGAGATGATTCTACCACTAGTTCTTTTATAAAAACTGGAGGAGTTCATAAACTTTCAGGTGCAGGATCTACAGGTATTAATTTTAATGCTACTTATGAAACTCCTGATGGTGCTGGTGGTAATTTTATGGGTATTTGTCAACAAGATACATATGAAATCGTAGGAAATTCTACAATTTTTGGTGTTTTGAATATGTGTATTAACACACCCACAGTGAATATTGAAGCTGGATCATCTGTTGGATTTATTACTAATTTATATATTGAATCTGCTCCTCCTGTAGGGATAGCTCAATATAATATGATTATAGAAGAAGGTGATGTAGCTATTCAATCTGAAATGTTTATTGGAACTGGTAGCACTAATTTTTCAAATACTAAGATTCATTTAGGAGATGAGGGAACTGCTATTTTTAATAAACAGCAACAAACAGGTGCTTTTGAAATATATAGTGATACAACTACTGATTTGTTTTATGCTGATTATACAGGAGCAGGAAGTATTGGCATAGGAAACAATACACCTAGTAGAAAATTACATATAACAGGGCAAACTTTAATTGATTACACTCCTGATATTAATCCAGGCCTGGAAATTGTTGCTACGGCTGCTAATGCACGTACTTTACAAATTAAGAACTCAAATACAAATGCAGTTCATAGTTTAAGAATATCTACTACTAATGATGGTGTTTTAAGTGTTACAAAAGATGATGGAACTGTTGTTTTTGAGGCAAATGCACAAACTAATACAGTTGAATTAGATGAAGATGGTGTTTTTGAAATTGGAAATGACACTAATTTATATAGATCTAATCCAGATGAGCTAACTACAGATGATTCATTAGTTATTGCTGGATCTATGTTTGCCAGGTATATAGGAACAACTGGAGTTAAGTCTGAAACATTGGCAGGAAATCAAAATGATTATGATATAGAGGATGTTTTTTGGTTAAAATTAGATCCAAATGGAGCAGCTATTAATATAACAGGTTTAAATAACGGAGTGGAAGGAAGGGAGGTTATGATAACTCATGTTGGAACAACCGGAACAATTACATTAATAAATGATAGTGGAAGTAGTGCAGTTGGAAATAGAATGTTTATTCCTGCCGGTGCCGGATCTATTCAAATGAAAGAAACTAAATTGATGAAATATAATGCTGCAGATCAGCATTGGTATTGTAAAGCTTTTGCATAAAATTTTAAATAATTTATAATAAAATGAAAACAT
>CAYLSF010001176.1:0-2755 GCA_964385675.1 uncultured Saprospiraceae bacterium | reverse complement strand
AATGATTAGTAACTGCTTGATAGTCAAGACGAATCTCCTTTTTATTTTCGTAGCCATAGCTACGGGAATCAAAAGAGATGATACCGATAGCTATCGGTATGACTATCAATGAGTTGCTAAGCGTTCATTAAAGAGTTTTTAAACAACTTCATTGAATACTATCTTCATTTTTAATGTTATCAGGTATTTATGATACTCTGCTACAAATGTTTGAGTGCTTATACCTAAACACTAAATAGTAAAAATGAATCTTATCGTGAGTATAATAGCTTAAATTCCATATCAAAACTAACCAAAAATAACCTTACCTTTACCCCTCAATGGAGATTTTAAAAATAGTATATCTACATACAGGAACGAACTTAGGCAATCGGCTTGAAAACCTACAAAAAGTCAATCAACTGATAACGACTCATATCGGAAAAATAGAGCAATTATCTAGTATTTATGAAACCGAGGCGTGGGGGGTAGAAAATCAAGCAGATTTTTTGAATCAAGCCCTTTCGGTCAAAACAGCACTAACACCGCAGGAGGTACTTCAGAAAATTTACGTCATTGAACAAACAGAATTCAATAGAGTACGAGAACAACGCTGGGCGGAGCGAATTATAGATGTGGATATCTTATTTTATGACAATGAAATTGTAGATACACCAAATTTAACAATACCACACCCACAAATTCCTTTTAGAAACTTTGTATTGATACCATTAATGGAAATTGCTCCATATTTTGAACATCCTATTTTGAAGGAAACAATTGAAAATCTATATTTGAAGTCTGAAGATACCTTAGAGGTTATACTAACAGAGTATTAAGAAATTTCAAGTTTAAATAGAATTTGGAATTTGGTCCCGATAGCTATTGGGATGGAATTTGTGGTTTGAAATCTTATTATGCAAAATCCTTTTTTAAAATATAACTACATTGCCATTGAAGGCAATATTGGAGCAGGAAAAACGACGCTTTGTAATATGCTAGCGGATAATTTCAACAATAGAGTCATCCTAGAAGCATTTGCAGATAATCCTTTTTTGCCAAAGTTTTATAACAATCAAGAGCGGTTTGCTTTTCCTGTAGAGTTATTTTTTATGACGGAGCGGCATAAGCAATTACAGCAAGGCCTATTATCGCCAAATTTATTTCAGCAAGGGATTGTATCGGATTACTTTTTCATCAAGACCTTGCTCTTTGCTAAGAATAATTTAAAAGAGGACGAATACCGATTATTCAATCGGATATTTAATATTTTTAATGTCGCTTTTCCAAAACCAGATTTACTGGTGTATTTACATCGACCAATTGATAATTTGTTAGAGTTGATTGCCAAACGAGGAAGAGAATTTGAGCAGAATATTTCTACCGAATATTTAAAACAGTTGCAAAATGCGTATTTTGAATATTTTAGAGCTGAAATGACGATTCCAATTTTGATTATAGATGTAGAAAAAGCAAATTTTATAGAAGATAAAGATGCCTATCAAAAACTCATTGAATTGATGAATGAGGATTATAAACTAGGTATCAATTATGTAATGACGAATTGGTAAGAGGGAACGCCTTCGGCTAATTGTTATAATTGTTAAGAATTGAGCAACTTCGTTGCGACAATCAGCGATCTCGAAAGGGTTCGGAAGACACAATCAGTAAAACGAAACAATCGTAATTATGACACTAGAACACGTAGCCATTTGGACAGATAATTTGGAAGCCTTAAAAGCGTATTATTGTACGTATTTTGGTGGGCAATCTAATAGTAAATATACCAATGTGAAAAATCAATTTCATAGTTATTTTTTGACTTTTGATTCTGGAGCGAGATTGGAATTGATGACTAAGCCAAATATTCCTGATAATACAAATGATACCATACATGCCCAATATAAAGGGATTATTCATTTAGCATTTGGAGTAGATACAATGGCAGAAGTTGACGCAAAGGCAGAAGAACTTCGAGCAGCAGGTTATACGATTTTAAGAGGTCCAAGAAAAACGGGTGATGGGTACTATGAATTTGAAACCCTCGATCCAGACAATAATCGACTAGAAGTGACGACAAAATTTACGAGGAGTTAGATACAGTGAGCAGTGGGCAGTCTCAAGAGAAATTATTATTTGAAAAAAGGATATTCGTTGTTGATAATTCGTAATTCCTAATTCGTAATTTTTAATTAAAAAAAGATGTTATTCGCAATAGGTTCGAAAGTTAAGTTAATATATACGGGAGATATAGGAACGGTTATCGACATTATCGATCATGACACCGTGAAAGTGAAACTAACGGATGGAGATGAAATTCCTGTAGATGTTGAGAATATTAGAACGCACGTAGATACAGGTCATCAAAAGTTGAAAAAGACACCTCAAGCCACAAAGATGACGACCACTACCTTTAAAGGAAAAAATGCGGGGGTGCTTTTAGCCTTTCATCCTTTCTATGATGAAGAGGGATTAGTGGAATACTATAATGTCTATTTGGTCAATGATACGGAATATAATCTTGTCTTTGATTGTGTTTTTTCGGTAAATGGCTATACAGAACCATCTATTAATAGTTTATTGAAATCCTATCAAGCTGCTAAATTATTGCGATTAGAATTTTCAGAACTCAATGACCATCCTAAATTTGAGTTTACCTTATGGCGTTCTACCACCATGGGATTAGACAATGAGACAAAAGTCAATACGAGCATCAAAGCCAAGCAATTTTTCAAAAAAGTCCGATTTGTGGATTTATTACAAATAGATGCCCCCT
>CAYLSF010001175.1:0-2763 GCA_964385675.1 uncultured Saprospiraceae bacterium | reverse complement strand
ATACGCCTATAAATAGGGTCAGTGCTCAATTGAAAGAGTTGTTAGAATTTTCTTTTGAAGAATGTGTAATACAAACCAATGAATATTCTAATAATAATGAGCTAACGACCATTCAACTACCAAATAAATACACGCCTTCCATATTAATTAAATTGGTTCATCCGAATGAAGGAAAGAACCTTATTACACCTAAAAGGGTCAATAAAACTGTATTTAAGGAATTGATATTCGCCTTTTTGTATGAAGTATTAGTAGTAGAAAATAAGGATTTAAAAAGCATCATACTCACCAATTTTGAAAAATGGTTTGTTTTCGACGTTACCATTCTTAAAGCGACTTTTTTATCTAATCAAAAATTAGTTGATGCTTTTATACAATGGCAAACAGCATTAACCCCAAATACTTATGATGCGTTAGAAATCATCTTAACAGATTATATAAAACAATCAGAAGCTGATTTGGAGGTAATGAACTTTAATCTGATGGACTATCAAAAAATAGTTCAGAAAGGATTGAAAAGTGAATTTAAAAAGGAACGGGAAACTGCGAAAATTGAATTAGCGAATTTATATAAGGCGTTTACGATTCGGCATTTGACATTTAATCCAATAAATTCAACAGAGCAAGAGTTAAATCACAAGTTTTTTAATGAGCTATTATATATATTAGGATTAGAAACTACTAAACAAAAAGGATATACCTCTATAGAAAGGGCAAATGTTCCAGAAGTGGGTAGCTTTTTAGAAAATATCATTAGCCAATTAGAGAAGAAGAACATTGTAGAAAACTTTGCTTTAAGGCGTCGATATGGTAAAACGAAAAAGGAACAACTTTGGAATATTGCAAATGCCTTAATGACGACTTGGTTGAGTCGATTAATTTTTTTAAAGGTATTAGAAGGTTTATTAGTTATTTTTCATGCAGATGATGAGGATAGAGGGGAATTGAGGTTTTTAAGTACAGACACCGTTCAGAATTTTCAAAACCTAAGCGATTTATTTTTTCAAGTTATTGCAGTACCCTTAAAATCCAGAAATCTAGAATATTTAAGCCGTTATCAGCGAATTCCATATATTAACTCTTCTTTATTTGAGTTGACGGATTTAGAAAAAAATACAATTTCTATTGAAGAATTGAATGAAAATGAACCAATAACGGTATTTGAACAATCTATTTTATCAAGTGAGGGAAAGCTAACTACATTTAGTTATTTAATTCAATTTTTGGAAGCGTATGATTTTGGAATAGAACAAGCAGCATCTATTATTCATACTACCCAAAAGACATACATCAGTCTCCGTCAAATTGGAATTGTTTTAGAGCAATTAAATGCTCGTAATAATGGGTTTTCGCATACCCCCAACGAATTAGTAACACAGTTAGCGCGAAAGACAATTCGAACGACTTTTATTGAAAAATTTAACGATAGATTTGAGCAAGGGTTTAAAGATTTTGAAACCCTTCAATATTTTATTACCCAACAACAAAATAACCGTGATTGGATTTTGGCAATTAATGAATTGATTAATGAATTTAAAGTTTGTGATCCTGCGGTTGGTTCAGGTCGGTTTTTAGTAGCGGCATTGAGGGAGTTACTGGTGTTAAAATCTGATTTGAAAGTTTTGAGCGATAAGGATGGAATCCCTTTGGAAAATATTCGATTAGTATCAGAATCGGATGAATTATTGATTTTGATTGAGCATAATGAAGAATTTCAATATAAAATAGATTTTTCAAGTGGGGTGCGACGATTGAATCCTACTACTCAGCATATTCAAGAAACTATCTTCAAGGAGAAGAGACAATTGATAGAACATGGTCTTTTTGGAGTTGATATAGATGAAAATGCCGTTCAGTTTTGTCAACTTCGTTTATGGTTAGAGTTGATTCAGCATATTTATTATTTGCCTAAGCGGAATACACAATTGGCTATATTGCCGAATATTGAAATCAATATTAAAAAAGGGAATGCTTTAATTGCTCGATTTGGTTTAAAGGATAACTTAAATGAGGTATTTAGAAAATCTTACTTTAGTGTAGAGCAGTATAAGAATACTGTTGCCAATTATAAATCAACCCAGCAACTCACTGAAAAACAACGATTAGCAGAGTATATTGAGGATATTAAATTGGAGTTTTCAACTTCTTTGACCAAAAAAGATAGAGGTAAATTGGCAAAAGCAAGAGGGCAATATGAAAAGTTGAAAACATATATTGATAATAATAGGGCATTTGGATTTTTACCAACTCCATCGGAACAGCAGACTTTAGAAAAACTACAAAAACGATTCTTGTTATTAGAATCAGAACATCAAGCAATATTAGATTCTAATATTTATGAAAATGCTTTTGAATGGCGATTTGAATTTCCTGAAGTGTTAGATGATGAGGGAAATTTTATAGGATTTGATATTATATTATGTTTGCCCCCTCACCAAAAAATATTGAATGATAAACCAACGAAGCTAGTTTATAAAACAAATTATTCCGTTTATGCTAGTCAAACTCTTAGATACATATTATTCTTTGAATTGACTCTTAATCTATTAAAAGCTAAAGGCGTTAGCACATTACTTACAAACCATAAATTTGAGAAATCACAATACGGACTTAAATTAAGAAATTTATTAACGCATCATCGAATTCTGCAAAGAACCCCAAATCTTTCATTATATCCTTCCAAAAACCTTCAATTGATAACGATTCAAAAATCGTGATAGGCATGAAAGATAATTTTGAGGAATCTTAAAAAACATCATATTT
>CAYLSF010001174.1:0-2764 GCA_964385675.1 uncultured Saprospiraceae bacterium | reverse complement strand
ACTATCATATAATCGTTAAATTTTGTATTTTAAACCTTATGAAGTATTGGTTATTTTGTTGCATTCTTGCCTGTGGTTTATTAAATAGTTGTGGTGAAAAAGAGGTTAGCTTTTTGCCTAAATATGCTCCTTATCAACAAGTTGAATCGGTATGGGTTGATTCCATTTTGGGAACACTATCCATAAATGAAAAAATTGGTCAGTTATTGATAGTGAACAAAACGGATACTTCAAAACAAACTCTCAATCAATTAGTACAACAAGCCAAAAATCAAACAATATCGGGTTGGCAAACCAATTTCTCAGCGGTAGAACGTTATGATTTTTGGATAGATACGTTACAGGCTCAAACTCGCTTTCCCTTGTTTATTCGGCAAGTAGCTGATTTTGATTTTCACACTTACTCTGATACGATATTACAAGCCATTACAAATAAAACTGTGCTTGAAAATTGGAAGAGACAGCATCTATTGTTTCAACAGGCTTTAGGGGTGAATTTTGACGCAACGAAGGCTTACCAACCTAACGCTGAAATTGATACTTTACTAAACCCAAAAGCCATTACTAAATACAGAAATGACGGTAAAAAACGAACAGTTCAGCATATCCAACTACTTCAAAAAGATACTTTACTAGCCGGAATTCGAGACTATGGGCTATTTACACAAATGCCCAGTGATACGCTAGGTATTTTAGATAGTTTATTGAGTCCGTTTAAAACTTTAGTTCGTGCAGGATTGTCAAGTATTCAAATAGCTGATTCTATTTTTACGTCACCTTATTTAGAAAAACGCCCGACTCGGTTTGCACAAGATTATTTTGAAAAACAATTGAAATTTAATGGGTTAATCGTTTCTAATTATATTAACATCAATGTTTTACTCGCTCAGTTTAATGCAGGAACAACCTTATTTACCATTCCTTTGCAACAACATCAAGCTATTTTCAAACACTTTCAAACACTTTTAGAAACAGAAGAAATTACATCAGAAAGTTTAGATGAAAAAGTTAGAAAGATTTTATTAGCTAAATATTGGCTTGACGCCAAACAACCTTTAAATACTCCAAAAGATACCATACAAACTATTCAAAACAGTACGCAATACGCTTATTTGCATCGGCAAATTAAAGAGCAATCCATTGTATTTACTACAAATAATAATCAACTGATTCCATTTAAAAAAATAGCAACGAATAATCCTTTTTGGTTAAATATTGGCAAACCGCTTAATTATATCAAAAAGAATTATGAGCGTTATGATGAGCTTTTACTCAAACAAATTACGGCTTCTACACCAATTAACCCATCCGTGTATCAAGGGTACAATCCATTGATAGTTAGTTTAAATGATGTGTCTTTTCAAGAGAAAGATTCATTATTAATTATGGCGTTGCAGGCATTGTCTGAACAAGGAAATACGGTTGTTATCAATTTAAAAAATTCAAAGAATCTATGTTGTTTTGAGGAAGCGAATACTATGATTCAAACTTTTAATAATGATAAAATCACACAAGATTTACTCACTCAATTACTCCATGGTGGATTATGTGTAGATGGTCGATTGCCGTATCATATCAATGATAGATATTCTTATTTGAAAAAAATAGACAGAACCCCAATTACTCGATTAAAATATACAATGCCAGAAGAGGTTGGGGCAGCCTCAGCAGCTTTGAAGGAGATTGACTATATTGTACGACGAGCGATTTCTAAAAAAGCAGCGCCAGGTTGTCAAGTTATGGCAATTAAAAACGGGAAAGTTTTTTTTAATAAAGTGTATGGACATCATAAGTACGATAGACGACTTTCTGTACTGCCCAATGATATGTATGATATAGCTTCTATCACGAAAGTTACGGCTACTACTTTTGCTGCAATGAAGCTACGGGAAGAAGGAAAATTAGATTTAGAAAAACCTTTAAAAGCCTACTTAGATGATTTAGATACTGCAACTATCAGAAATATTACGATTAAAGACTTATTTATTCATCAGTCGGGTTTACAAGCTAATATGCCCATAAGGCGATTTCTGTATTATAAAGACACAGCTCGATACGGTAAACACGACTATTATGCGAAAAAGGAAAATCCACCTTTTGAAATTCCGATTGCCCGTGATTTTTACCTCCGTAAAGACTGGTTAGATACGCTATGGAATACTATGAAAAACCTACCCTTAGAGTATCAAGGACGATATAAATATTCTGATATTAATATGAATATTGCTCAAAAGGTATTAGAAAATTTGATTGACTCCAATCTTCAAAAATATACAACAGCTGCATTTTACGAACCTTTAAACTTAAAGCACACAACATATAATCCATTAGATAAATTTAGAAAAATAGATATTGTTCCCACAGAAGTAGATGACAGGTGGCGAGAACAATTGGTGCAAGGTTATGTACATGATGAATCGGCGGCTTTGTTAGGCGGTATTGGTGGAAATGCAGGTTTATTTTCCAACACTAAAGACCTGGCTATCTTGTATCAAATGCTGTTAAATGGTGGCATTTATGGTGAAGAACGTTATTTTAATAAAGAAACGGTTCAATATTTTACTTCTGCTATACATGGCAATCATCGAGGTATCGGTTTTAATAAACCTTACACTAATCGAAGTACGCCCGCCTGTTCTTCTAGTGCTTCCTATTCTACTTTTGGACATACTGGATTCACAGGATGCTGTGTTTGGGTTGACCCTTCCAATGACTTAATTTATATCTTTTTATCTAATCGAGTGTATCCTAAACGTAATAATCG
>CAYLSF010001173.1:0-2766 GCA_964385675.1 uncultured Saprospiraceae bacterium | reverse complement strand
CCACTATTTACTAATCACTAGCTATGCCCAAGTCGGCATCAACAACAACAACGCTTCACCAGATGCATCAGCTATGCTAGACGTTAAGTCCGAAAACAAAGGAATGCTCATTCCAAGAATGACCACAACACAACGCGACAATATCAGTTCGCCAGCTACAGGATTGATGATTTACAATACTTCTTCCAATACATTCAACTTCTACAACGGAACCGCTTGGGTAGAAATCAAAGCAGGAAACACCAAAACCATCTCAGACGCAGACGGAGACACCAAAATCCAAGTAGAAGAAAGTGCAGATGAAGACAATATACGCTTTGATATAAAAGGTAGTGAAAGATTAGTCTTACGACAAAATAACCACAATCTGACGATGCTTAATTTACCGAATACAGGTAAAAATATCTTTATGGGACAAAATGCTGGACTAAATACACAAATCGGAAGTGGTTCATTGGGTCAAGGAAACATTTTCTTGGGTCATGAAACAGGTTATTCTAATACTACAGGTAATAGAAACATATTCTTAGGAAGTCAAGCAGGTTATTTCAATACAACAGGTCTATTTAATATGTTTATTGGTTATGAGGCTGGTCGCAGTAATACAACGGGCAGTGGCAATATTTTCTTTGGAGAAAGTACAGGGTTTACTAACTCGACAGGTTCAGCAAATTCCTTTTTTGGGAGTAGTGTGGGGCTTGGTAATACAACAGGCAGCGAGAATGTATTTCTTGGAGCTTATTCAGGTAGCCAAAATACTTCGGGTAATCAAAATACCTATCTCGGCAATCAAGCAGGACATCTTAATATAACTGGTTCAGGTAATGTCTTTTTAGGCTATCAAGCAGGTATGAATGAAACAGGTAGCAACAAACTCTATATCGAAAATTCAGATGCTACTGCACCATTGATTTACGGAGAATTTGATAATAATCTAATACGCATCAATGGCACTTTGAATATCAATAATAAGTTCTCATTCCCAACCGTAGATGGTACAAATGGACAAGTATTAGCGACTAATGGTAGCGGTGTAATCACTTGGACAAATCCAACAGCGAGTACAGATAACCAAGATTTGACGCTTTCTAATAATACTTTATCCTTAACGAATGATGCATCAACGGTTGATTTAAGCGGATATTTGGATAATACCGATAATCAAAATCTTGATGTTGCTCAACTCAACGGCACAAACTTAGAATTATCGCTGTCAAATGATGGACAAGCGACTAAAACCATCGATTTAAGTAGTCTCAACTTAACCAAAACATTGATTGCTGATGCGGATAATGATACCAAAATCCAAGTCGAAGAAAGTGCTGATGAAGATAAAATCAGATTTGACATCAAAGGGAAAGAGCAGATTTACATGGAACTCAATTCAACAAATCTCTATTCTCGATTAACGTTCAATCAAAGTGCCAACATTCTAATTGGAAATGAAGCAGGCAATGGAAACATTCAAAATGGATTTGGAAATAATGTATTGATAGGTAATAGAGCGGGCAAAAATACTAGTTATGGCTTTAGCACTATCGTTGGTGCATTAGCTGGAGAAAGTACAACAAGTGGTTATAATACCATCTTTGGATATGCAGCAGGCCAAAGCAATACTGGTACTACTAACACAATGGTTGGTGCAGAAGCTGGGAAAAATTCATCAGGTAGTGATAATGTATTGATGGGTTATCTAGCAGGACAATTTTCTTCTGGTGATAGCAGCGTAATTTTAGGAAATTATACTGGCAGACACGCAGGAGCAAATAATGTTTACATTGGCGCTGAGGCAGGAACGGGTTCTGGTACGAATAAAAACAACATTTTTATAGGAAAAAATGCAGGTAATTATTTCACTTCGGGTACTTCCAATAAATTGGTGATTGAAAACTCCAATTCCAACACACCATTAATTTATGGCGAATTTGATAATAATCTAGTAAAAATTAATGGAACAGTCGATGCAGGTAAAGTTTTAATCAATAGTCCTACTGGAAATTCTTTACTCTCCATAGGTACATCTTTTTCTAATTTCTTGGAACTTAGAAATAGCTCAGGAACAAGAGCCATATTTGGAGCAGATGGGCATGGATTAGCAAGTACTTCTACTAGCGATGTGGTATTAGCGAACTGGTCAAATGGCGCTTTAAAACTATACACCAATGCTACAGAAAGAATAAACATTAGTAAGCACGGCTTAGTAGAAATCAAAGACACTTTAAAAATAACAGACGGTAGTCAAGGCGCAGGAAAAGTCTTAGTCTCAGATGCCAATGGTGTAGCTACTTGGCAGACCCTAAATATTGGCGGAGTACCTGATCCTGCTCAGCCTGTTCCAATCAAATATCATGGCGGTTATATTTACGTTCATCCAACCGATAATGCCGCAGATTTAGACTGGGCAACTGCTCAAACAACCTGTCAAAATTTAACGGCTTTTGGATATTCTGATTGGTATTTACCAACTCGATTAGAGTTAGATGCCATGTATAAACAATCATATCTAATTACGGGCTTATCGCAAACAGAGATTATAAAATATTGGTCTGATACCGCCAAAGATGCGACCTATGCTTATACGCAAAGATTGGATTACGGTGGTCCAGACCCAGATGCTAAGACCGACACGGCTGGACACAATTGCCGTTGCGTCCGCAAAAATTAATTTTTAAAAATTCTAATTTATCATGTACGGACAGGGCATGCCCTGTCCCTGCCACGCCAATTTTTTTAAAAAATGAAAAATGAAAAACACAATTGTCATCT
>CAYLSF010001172.1:0-2772 GCA_964385675.1 uncultured Saprospiraceae bacterium | reverse complement strand
TGATGAAGAAAAATAATCTCTCAGCTCTTTTTTAGCGATACTCCAAATATTAGACAACATCTTTTGTTTCACTGAAGTTATTCGCTTGTGTTGCATAATCTTCTTTGAAGAGGGTTTCTAAACTTTTTCGCTCAGGAGTAATCTCAAATAGTTGAAAACCGGCTTCTAATATTGTTTTACAAATTTTTGGCGCAAGCGCTGCATCGACATCTAATACATATTGATATTGATCGTCACTCTTGGTGTTTAATTGAATTGTGCGCACGTCTATCAAATTATTACACAATGCCTGCATAGTTTGTTCATTCTGATCGACTGTAATGCGTAATCCTTTTGTTTGTTCGAGTGCATCAAGTTTTGAGTCTGATATGATCTTTCCAGCGCGAACAATAATGACGCGATCACAAACGGCTTGCACCTCTTGTAAAATGTGTGTGGATAATATAACCGTCGATGTTTTTGTGAGCTCTTTAATTAATACACGCATATTCAACGTTTGCGTCGGATCTAAGCCATTCGTAGGTTCATCTAAAATTATTATTTTTGGATAGTTTAATATGGCATTCGCAACTCCCACCCGTTGGCGGTATCCTTTTGAGAGCGTACCAATCGATTGCGTCGCTTTTTCTGCTAAGTATGTTTTTTTGATGACATGAAAGACTTGATCATCTAAGTCAGTCTTCGGTATTCCTTTGAGCGAGGCTTGATACAATAAAAATTCGATAACGGACATGCCTGGCCACAATGGACAATTCTCCGGCAAATAACCCATGTGCGATTGAATCAAACGTAAATCGCAATCCATGCGTAATCCATCGACATAAATATGCCCATACGTAGGTTCCAAATAGCCGGTAAGCATCTTCATGATGGTTGTCTTCCCGGCGCCATTGTGTCCCAGCAAACCAACGATTTCACCTTGGCCAATTAAAAAAGAAACATCGTCCACAGCTTTGTGGCCATTGAATTGACGCGTAACATGATCAAACTGAATGAGCATGATTATTTTTATTAGCTACGCAATATGACAACAAATACTAACTAATTGGTATTTGTTTAACGTCTGTCTTAGGTAATCCTTTACTCGGTAAGTTAATGGTAAGCACTCCATTTTTAAACGACGCCTCAATGCTTGATTTGTCAACGTCATCGGGCAGAGAAAGAATACGTTGAAATGAACCGTATAATCGTTCCATGTGATAATAGTGCTTATTTTTTTCCTCGCTTTCTTGTTTTTTCTCACCATTAATTGTCAACGTCCCATTGGCGATTTCTAAATTGACATCTTCTTGTTCTACTCCGGGAACTTCCACTTTAATCGTGTGTGCATCATCATTGGAAGATATATCTACATTTGCCCGAAACATGGCAGAACTCGTATTAAATCCCATCTATGGGAAATGGGAAAAATGGCTAGGAAAACCAAAGTTTCGAAGCATTGATTCAAAAACACGATCCATTTCTTCATGCAATTGTGCAATGGGAGCTACATTGCCAGAATAAGATGCGCGTTGAATAGGAAGTTGATTGCTTTCTTCCTCTTTTTTAAACCAGTTCCAAGGAATTAATTTCTTAATGTCCATTTTACCCTCCTTTATTAATTAAAACTATACCGCCTACTAAATAAGGCACTAATTACCGAGTACTTGGGGGCTGAGTAAAAACTTTTCAAGGTCATTATTCATACTCCTATTCATTAAACGAATCACCATAAAAAAATAATACCTCCACCATGTTCGATTTTAGGCAGCAATTTGATAGCTGCTTAGGGTCGTTAGCGGACTTTCCGGGTGTTTGTAAGTCAGTACATTTGATAATGCTAATATACTCCATAGATCAATGACCGCATTTGACCCAAAGCAGACATTTAGATTTAAGGGAATTATTGTACGTACGTTTATAAATATGGATAAGGTTCTAAAATATAGCTCAACGCTTTTTTATCTTACGGCCGCCATAACTTAGGCTTGCTAGCGTTTCTAATTATGGGATGGTCGATTTATGACAATTGGGAACATGTAAGCGAGATACGGCAAATTGATAAGCAATTTGTTTCTAAAATGCTTCATTCAGTTGGAGCCATGGTTATATCGGTAGCGATTTTTGATGTAGCAAAATATCTAATAGATGAAGCAATTTTGAAAGATGGTGTTATGAAATCAGCAATTGAAATTCGTGAATCGCTAACAAAAATTATAACGATAGTGGCTATCGCAATTAGCGTAGAGGGATTAATTTTTATATTTAAAGCTGGTTCAGAAGATATAAGTTTATTAATTTATCCAGCTTTACTAATCGCTTCGGCTTTATTTGTAGTGATAGGTTTGGGTTTATATATAAAATTTAATTGCGAATAACAGCTTTTGGCCGGCAAGAGACCTCAAATGCGCGATAATGATCGTAGCAAGTATTGGAGTATTTAATGGTCGCACAAACACTACAAATTTACTCTACATTGACTTGTCCAGAATGTGGAGCACAGGCAAAAGATAAAATGCCAACAGATTTTTGCCTGTATTACTATGAATGTAAATCCTGCAAAGCGCAGTTAAAACCAAAGCCAGGTGACTGCTGTGTGTACTTCCTATGGTGATGTATCTTGTCCGCCTGTTCAACAAGGGATTTCTTGTCAATTTTGTCAAATTTCCATAGTCAACTCATGTTGCCTTTTGACTACTTCTAGCCGGTTAGTGACCTTGCTTAAATTCTTGCTTGCATAAAAAAGGCGGCCATAGTCCGCCTTTTTTATTATAATTATCTAAATATTTAGCT
>CAYLSF010001171.1:0-2773 GCA_964385675.1 uncultured Saprospiraceae bacterium | reverse complement strand
CACATTCACACATACATTCATACTTTTCAACGAAATTTTTCATAAAAATAGGATGGTTCAAATGTAGTTTTTCTATGTATTTTAAAAAATATAAATCGGCTCTTTTTGCTATAATCATACATTTGTACCCTATGATGATAGATTTATTATACCATAAAATAGTTTCCTACCCTTACCTGCATAGATATATTCCTTTCATTACCATTAATATTGTTCCATCAAAATAAAGTACAAACTATTAACCAACTAAATCTCTTCCCAAAGTCAGTTTAAAGAAAAATCTTAAATGCAAAGTATTGATTTCAACCTCTTTCAAATTCAGTTATCACCACAACTCAACTAACAAAGCAAGATTAATCTATTAGTAGTAACATTACACTAGAGCAGCCATAAGCAAAGCTGTAAAGATAGTTTAATATCAGTTTTACCTAGCCCTATGCACAATAGGGAGCAACAAATGGGCTAGGTTTTTTTACTGCTATTTGTCGCTACTAAAAGAGCCAACTAACACAAACTTAAACGCTCTTATTCATACATAATTTTTGAGCTAACTATGAACATGCTAACTGATATAAACAAACATATCGGCAGGAAAACCTATGCCGTAACTATCCTTTTGATGATGCTAATCAGTGTTTCTACAAAAGGTCAAGACATTATCCTTTCTCAAAATAATGCTTCAACAACATCAGAACTCGCTGGTAAGTATTTTACTTATACCATCAATTTTTCATGTAGCAATACAACAGACAACACACCTTGTCAAAATGTAATCATCAGCGATACTTTACCACTCGGACTAGAGTTTAAAGGGCCATTATCGGGTAATGCCTACATTCTTTCCAATCCCGGTTCTAGCTTAACCGTCCTTGAATTTGAAGAAGGCGACGTTCGAGGTTTTACCGAAAATGGTATTTTCCGAATAAACATCGGAGATGTGCCAGCAGGTGCGTCTGGACTTTTGGTATTGAATGCACGATACAAACCTTGGGGCGGTGTACCAGATGGTTTTTCTACCACAAACACAGTTCACATTGCTTCTGACAATGATGTAAATCTCACCAACAATAGCGATACAGCAACTATCAGCAACGAAGCCAGTGTTTTACAAGATATTCGTAAACTAGCTGAACCAAGAACGGGAGGAGGAAGACACATCAGCGCAACAACTAGTCCCTTAGATGCAGCTACTTATTATAATATCAGTAATTTCTCAGTCTCAGAAACACAACTACAAGGCGCAAGTTATTTCAATGAACCCGCTGGTCATCGAATGGGAGGTTTGGCGGTTTATAATCCATTTATTGTAGATATTTTAGAACCTGGACTGACCTGTAATGATATTGATGCAGCCAATACTTCCAATGGTTATGTCTGTCTCGCACCAGGGCAAACGGACAGTCGCACGGGCTACACGCATCCTTCGACTTCTACAGGATATGCCATAGTTTGGGATGTAAATGCACATTCACCGAGCGGAAATGGGCAAGATACCATGACTGACCCAATAGTTAACCATAATCCCTGTGGTTATCCACTTTTTCATTGTCTAGGCTTTTTTGATTGGAGAAGGAAGTATTCTCTTCGACTTGGTCTTTATTATCGGAGTAGCGATGGTTTTTCTATTGGACAAAGTGTAACAAACACAGTAGAACTTTGGGGCAAGCTGCCATCTGGTAATTTGGTCAATCTCACTGCGAATATGTCGCTTTCGCAAGATGCACAGGCGACAACCTTAGTTAGTCCTAACATAAGTAATTATTTTCGTAAAAGCCCTTCTTCAACGATTAATCCTAATAATCAAACGTTCATTGGAGATGAATTACTTTACAACGCGCACCTTATCAATGATGGAAATGTATCTTTGACTAATGTATATTTTATAGACACGATACCTGCCGAAGGGCCTTTATCTAGGATAGTTGGTTTATTTAGAAACTACACAAATACTTATGAATACGTTATTTATTACTCTGATGGCACATCTGAAAACGTAACAGGTTTACAAGGAAATAAAGGTTTAGTTCCTGGAAATAACTTTACGATACCCTCTGGTGAGCATGTGACACATGTCAAAATGATATTGAATAGTCCTTTGTTGCCTGGTGGAGAAGTGTTTTTTAGACCCTATATTAAAGTAGCAACTAATAGAGTATCTGATGATTATCACACTGCGAAGTACGATAATCCAGATTTTAGTCCAGACCCAGACGCTGGTGGACAATTAGCAGGAAGTACTGTCAATAATGGTGATTATGTTACCAATTGTGCAATTCTATCTACGACAGAACTAGGCATTCAGTACAGTTGCAGTGAAGTCCCTGTTGGTGATATTACCATTGGCGTACAGCCCAGAAAATATAGCTCACCCGATTTTGTGATGCAAGAAGGCGATACGGTGACTTTTGGATTTGCTCCAATACGGAATATTACTAGGGCAACGAATATTAATACCATTACATTAAGCGATACTTTACCGCCTAACTTGAAAGTAGTTCCCAACTCATCTGCTTTATTAAAATACAATGGTACTATCAATCAATTTGAAACTGGAACGAATGTCAATAACCTAGTGATTAATAGTTTTTCGGTAGTTTCCAATGTAAATGGCTCTGGACGAGACCTAGTAGAAATAGAACTCTCTGGTTTGGGTGGCGTGATTGATGTCACTTCATCTGCTTATAAAGTAAATCAAGGTTTATTCCCGACTTTCAAAGCCGTCATCCAACAAGGACACGTCGGCGGCGAAACGACCAATGAATACCAAATCACA
>CAYLSF010001170.1:0-2776 GCA_964385675.1 uncultured Saprospiraceae bacterium | reverse complement strand
CTAATCCTGATTCATATAATTGTTGAGGTAGTTTGTTGAACCAATAGGGATCGAAGGGATTATTTAAAAGTCTTACCAGGATTTCATCAAATTGAATTGGCTCTCGATTGTAGCTATATTGCTCGTGGCATTCTAATTGTCTGAAGATGAAATTGATATCTTGGCGATAAATGCCGATGCGAATTTCTCGTAATAGTTGATCTGTGCTGGCGAATTTGCGGGAGTTTTTACTGTAATAATGAGTCGCGATCGGAATATGGCTGCCGATTATCTTGACCATCCTTTCCCAAATTCCCGCTTGAATCGCATCGCGGGTAGCAATTTCTGCGATCAGAAGATTACATTGAGGTGATTTGCCTCGTTCTTGAATCAGTAGATTTTGCTCTAAGAGATATTCAATATGAGTTCTAAGGGTTTGGGCGCTGAAAACTTTACCATTATCGTGCTTGATACCTAGGGCATTGACACATTTCAAGAATAAGCTTCTGCTAACGGGTTCATAGGCAACCGAAAATAGTCTGACTATTTGCCGTCTTGGTTCTGATAAGTTTTGATATATCTGATTAAGGTGCTGACGAAGTTGGGCAGTTTCAGAAGCGGTCATAGTGCAGTTTTGATGATATATGCAAGCATTATGGTGACTTGATAGTTATCCTACAACAATATATTGATATATTGATCTGCAACATATGATCGATATATTGCTTTATTCTGCGATCTCTAATCAATAAAAATTGCGATCGCGTCTGTGTTGTTTCCTCAACTTCAACTGAAATTGTTAAGAAATATAACAAGATTGCAGAGCTTGCATAATTTTCGCTGAAAGGTCAACAGAAACAAAAATTGACCAAATTACAGGAAATACAAACAAGATGACTAAATTATGCAAAATGCGATTTCGCTAAATATTAAAAATTAATTAAAGTGTCTGGTTTTCTCTTACTTAAGTATTACTATTCCGTGTAAATACTTAGAAAGCTTTCAGTTTCAACTTTATTATCCGCTCAGTAAAAGCTCATCAGTTTCCTTGTTACTATTCAAAAAATATGGTTTATTACAATCACGGTGACTATTACGATCCACCACCGCCACCAAGCCCCACTCAGGGAGACAAGGTAGATTCCTCTACTATCACATTTAGAAGGGACAACAACACTATTATCATACAAGCTGAATTAGAACCATTACAAGCTCAATTAGCTGTAGCGGAACCAGCTCCATTCCCTATTCAAGTACGTTTTGAACTAGTTAAGACAGATTCAAACAATAATCTAATTATAGATAGTGATCCATACAATGATGCTCGTGGTCTATTTGTTGGTGCAGTGATTAATCTTGTGTATCTTGAATATAGAAATGGAGATTCAGCAGATCCAACTTATTCTTATTCTCCAGGCAAAGGAGTAAATCTAGAAGCCAAAAAGAGCGATTCAGGTGATATTTGTTATGCTATTATCCTACCATTATCCTCTGATAAAAATTCGGATAGTTCTTTTCTTCAATTTTCCTCTGAAAAATTTTCTAAAAGTACAGGAGATGTTGCAGATCTATTTAATTGTAAAGTAGATTGTTCAAGAATTCCTGAAGGAAAAGTTGATTTAGCTGTTAATGATTTATGCTTTATCATCGATCAAGAAATACTTGCCCTTAGTGATGAAATAACCAAGGAGCAATAGAGAATCAAGATAACTTATTTCTTCTGGTTGTAAACTAGTCTATTCGATATATCAGTAACTAATCGGAATACAACTAAATATTCCTTCTATTAAATGATTTGTTAAACAATAATACCTAAGCCTAAACTGATGAAAATCAAAACTGTAGCTTATCTCATAAATACTTGTATTTGCTTGTATATGGTGATAAATCAAGCCGCTAAAGCTCAAGTTATTACAGATCAAAGTTTGCCAGATAATTCTATAGTTAATGCGGAAGGTAACAAAATCAACATTACTGGAGGCACAACCAGGGGAAATAATCTTTTCCATAGCTTTGAGCAGTTTTCTGTGCCTAATGACATTACTGCTTCTTTTCAAAATCATGAGGCAATCCAGAATATTTTTTCCCGTGTTACCGGAGATTCTATTTCTAATATCGAAGGCATCTTAGAAACTCAAGGTGCGGCTAATCTATTTTTAATGAATCCCAATGGTATTATCTTTGGAGAAAATTCCAGTCTAGATATTGGTGGTTCTTTTCTGGTAACTACTGCCGAGACAATTCGCTTTGCTGATCAAACAGAATTTAGCGCTGATCTAACTAATGATTCTTCATTGCTAACTATTTCCGCTCCTATTGGGTTGGATTTAGGAGCCAATCCAGGAAATATAATTAACCGTTCGTCTAGCTCTGAGTTTGGATTAGAAGTCCAGCCAAGAAACACTATAACTTTTGTTGGTGGAAATATCATTTTAGAAGGAGGAACTTTAACTGCTAATCAAGGAAGAATTGAGCTAGGCGCAATTGCGGCTAACAACTCAGTTTCTCTAAACTTAGACGCTATAGGTTTGAAGCTAGATTTTCGAGAAGTTGAACAGTTCAAAGATATTGATTTTGATTCCGGTACTATCAGAAGTAGTGGTAGTATAGGCGGTGAATTTGCTCTTCAAGGCAAGAACCTAACTTTTTCTAAAAGGTCATTGGTTGTTACCAGCGTTAATTTTGGAGGAAATATAGAATTAAAAGGAGAGAATATTCTCATCGAAGAAGGAAGTCAGATTTTCTTTTTTCCTAATGGTTCTGAAACAGGAAATATCAAGATTGAAAGTTCCGAATC